>JAKSTU010000047.1 GCA_024402435.1 Treponemataceae bacterium | reverse complement strand
TTCTCCCCTAACACATAACCCCTAGCAACAGCCCGCCGATAACCGCAGAACAGATTTGTCCCGCAACATTTGCGCCCGCCGCCTGCATCAGTATTACGTTTGAAGAATCCGCTTCCTGTGCCATCCGCTGAGAAACGTGGGATGCAATAGGAAAAGCAGACAGCCCCGCCATGCCCACAAGAGGATTCAGTTTCTGCCGCCTGAAAAGATTCAGCAGCTTTACAAAAAGTATTCCCCCCGCCGAATCAATGATGAACGCCGCAAGCCCCACCGCCAGAATAATCAGTGTGTCCCGCCGGACAAAACTTTCCGCCTGCAGAGTAAAAGAAATGGTCAGCCCCAAAAGAATAGTAATCAGGTTAACCAAAGTTGTCCGTGCGGTTTCAGCAAGACTGTTCAGAACACCGCATTCTCTGAGCAGATTGCCGAACATGATGAATCCTACAAGCTGTGCCGACTGAGGCGAAATGAGTCCCGAGACAAAAGTAACCGCAACAGGAAACAGAATCAGACCAAAGCGGGACACAGGCTTCAAAGCCGTGTCGCAGCGGATTTTCCGTTCGTTTTTCGTTGTAAGCACTTTTGCCACAAGAGGCTGAAAAACGGGAACAAGGGCAATGTAAGAGTAGGCGGCCAAAGAAATCTGCCCGGCGTACATGGAATTCAAAGTCCGTGAAACAAGAATTGCCGTAGGACCGTCTGCCGCACCGATAATTCCGATGGAAACCGCATCCTTCAGAGCAAAACCCAATAACCGCGCAATTCCGATTCCTGCAAAAATCCCCACCTGAGAAAAAATCCCGCAGAAAAACAGCACAGGATTCCTGATCAGAGGCGAAAAATCAATCATTGCGCCGATTCCGATAAAAAGAATGATGGGCATTGCTTCCGACGCTTCAATTCCAATCTGGAAAAGCCAGTGGATAATCCCGTCTGCGCACGAAGATTGAGGCAAGTTTACAAGAATTGTTCCGAAACCAAGAGGAATAAGAATTGCAGGCTCGCATTTTTTTGCAATTCCCGCGTAAATGAGAAGCAAACCGACTCCGTACATTACAAAGTGCTGCCAGTCCATAGGCACCTCTGCTGCATGAAGTAAAAGTCTTGCCTTAAAAAGAAGTTCCGAATGCTTCAAACCCACGGTTCTGCGCATTGTCCTGACGGAATTTTCTGCACAAACGCTCTCGCATCTGCTGGGCTACTCCCTTTTATACCCAGAATCTACTGATTTTCCCTTCAAACGGCAAATTTTTCCCCGCTTGACTCGCATTTCCTTGCAAAGAGTACGAATTTTGACGAATTGAAAAACACTTACATCATCTTCATTACGGAAAATGATATCCGGAAAAAAGGTCTGCCGATTTATAAAGTAAAAAAGACAATCGAAGATACTGATTTTCTTTTTGAAGACGATTTCAGGTTTGTCAAAAGAAACTGTGAAGGGGCTGACAGAAGAACTAAAGGTTAGTGCCGAAAAAGTTTCAGTAAAAGCCTGAATTGATTGCATTATTTTTTGTTGCTAAGACCGCAGTACAAGATGTATTGCGTTTTTTTTATAGACTTTGGATTTTTCTTCAAAGAGGGCGGACAACCGCCCTGCGCTCCAGCCAAGAGTCGCTCCGCAAGAGACAAAGCAAGCTTTGTCTCTTGCTCCACTTTGTTTTGTCTTCCGCTACCCACCGTGCGGGGGCCGAACCTTTGTCATCCTGAGCAATAAGAAACAAAGTTTCTTTGTCGAAGGATCTTCCGCCCCCGCAACGCCCCCAAAAGCCTGTGTCCTCCTGAGCGGAATGAGCGCAGTGAATGCTCCGCCTTATGTCATCCTGAGCGGAATGAACGCAGCGAATGCAGTCGAAGGATCTCCCCAAACTAATACAGCCTCCGAAAACATGCAGACAACCCGAAAAAAAAGCTGCAGCTTTTATACTGCAGCTTTAGTGGGTTATTCTTGAGTACCGTGAAAATATTTAGTTGATGATTGTTCTAATCCTGATACTGGTAAACCAGAGACTGTATCGTTGTAAAGAATAGAGACCTTGATTTTTCCAGTTTCATTACCGAGTATTGAATATCCGGGGTCATAAGTACCGATTTCAATGTAACTTTCTTCATCAAGATGTCTGGTTTCCCCGGTAACGGTAACTGTACTACCGGAATATGAACTGTCAATCCAGATGTCCTTACCGTAGTTATATTCTCCATTAGCATTGTCTACTGTGTTGTTTCCAAAAGCACAGTCTTTAATGGTGACAGCACCTTTCAAAATATTGATTCCCGGTGCACGAGCTCCAGTTCCACTTATGTGAAGGTCTTTGAATGTACAGTTATCAAGAGTTGCTGTAGTACAATTAAGATTGAGACCACTGCAATTGGGCCAATCCCATTCTTTCCAGTTATTCTGGAATATCACATTGGTCAGAGTGATTTTGTTTCCTCCAAAATCAAGCAGACCGGAATCAGAACCCTTGAGACCTTCAGTTGCATATCCACCGTCAAGGATAATATTCTCCATGGTCAGATTGATGTTGCTGTTATCGTTATCTTCATCTGTATAAAACAACGATTTTGCAGCCAGAGAATTTTCAGGATTTTCGGGATCTTTAGGATTCCATTCACCATCGGTTTTTCTTTTTCTGATGGTATAAGTATTTCCTGCCTCACTTAAAAGGCTTAATGAAGCGTTGATTGAAATTGGTTCGGAAACTTCAATGGTTGCACCAAGAGCATAAGTTCCACCATCATTAGCTGCACTTATCAGTTCTAATTCAGTGGTGATAGTGCGATCTATCCAATACACAGTGGTATTACCTTCTTGGAAAGAATCCGGAAGGGTAACAAATGCTTTGTTTTTTTCATCTTTTGCAGTTGTCCCTTCAAGGTAGGTAACAATAAATTCTTTATCTCCAAACGGGAATACCGAATCTTCAAAGCCAGTAATAATCATACGCTTTTCACCGGAAGCCATTTCTATATCCCAATTGTATTCCTGTGTCCCTCTTTCGGTGGTGGCGTCCATTGTGCCGTTAAAAGTTACTGGATTGGTTCCATTTGTTCCAAGATTGATTGTATAGGTTACAACTTTGAAGAGGTCCAGGTCACTTGGGTAAGCATTTGTTCTTTCTGTGACTCTGCCAAATCCTGTATCAAAGGCATATCTAAACTCTTCACTCATAATATAGTTACAAATGTCTCCAGTAGGGGTGAGCGGCGCCATTTTAGAGTACTTAAGAATAACGTCTTTCAGATACTGCTTAAGCTCATTTTCGGTTACGCCAGACATATCATAAAAGAGTATTTTTTGGGTATCCTGTTCAATCCGGTATGTTCCACTACCAATCTCCCCTGTATCAGGATAAGTGAATGACTCTTTGAATGAGAACCCTGCAATGTCAAATGTAAAGCTGGCGGTTGCAGCAGCTCCTCCTGGCGGAATTACTGTTATCGAGTCTTTATCACTCAGGAAGTCCTCGGGCATTTCAGCATCAATGGTGGCGGCACTTAAGTCAATGGTGCAAGTGTGTCCATTTCCAAGAGTAATATCTTTCAGTGGGTCTAAATCTGACCAGTTAGAGAAAGGTACACTTATAGCAATTGTATAATTCAAATCAAAATATGAACTCATCATATTTATCAAATCTGTTGCGTTGGAGATAACTGTAGAAAGTTGAGCATTCTTATAGAGAGCAGATCTACGGGTTGCGTTGTCAGTTTTTAACAGATCTATTAATTCAGTGTTACTTGATACTTCAGTGATAGTTTGATTGTAACTGCCTGAAATTTCATTTTGGAAGTTGGCATACCATCTGCCATCTCCTTTTATTGTTATATTTTCCAGATTAGTACAGCCTTCAAAAGTTCCGTTCATGACAGTAACACCGGAACCAATCGTTACAGAAGTAAGAGATTTACAATCGGCAAATATAGATTCACCCGGAGTTCCACGTTTGAAATCTGCAGAATCAGGTATGATGATGCTTGTTAAACCCGATTCTCTAAAGGCTCTGGAATCTATTTCTTGAAGAGTTTCGGGGAGGGTGATTGCTGTTAACGCTGGAGTATGATAAAAGGCTTCGCTTCCAATAGTGATAAGCTGTGAGCCGGATTCAAAAGTTACGCTATTCAAAGATTCAGCAGCGCAGAAAGTACTACCACTTAAAGTTTTTACGGTAGCTGGAATTGTTACGGATTCAAGTTTAGGACAATAGGCAAATGCGTACTCCCCAGTTGATTCCAGATTCTGAGGAAGTTTTATGGATTTCAGAACGAGACCAAGCTGATTATTTACAGGCTCTTCATATGTAAAAGGTGGATCGGAAGGAAATATATTTGAATATCCTTGGAAAAAGCCTTTGTCGTGTTCATTGTCAAAGGATAATGAACGTGCATTTCCTGTTCCGGTAATGGTTACCTGCGAAAGGTCCAGCCCGATAGTGGCACCTTCTGCGCCGACTGTCAGGTTCTGCAATGGAGCCAGATCTGAGGCGGAAGCAATTTCACCGGAGAAAGCAAGCTCAAAGTGTGCGGTGGATGAGCTTGTCTTTCCTGATACTAAGGTCTGAAGATTTGTTGCGGACAAAGCTGCTGCAGGGGCGGCGCCTTTTACCAATGTTGATGGAATGTCAGTTGAAGTTGCTTCTCCATTCAGTATAAATTTCATTTCCTCAGGAGAATATGCATACAAATTTTTTTTAATCTCATCATAGTGGTACCACCAATCTGTTTCTGTTCCAAGGAAATCAAAAACACCATTATTTAGGCTTGAAGTTACAGCAAGTGCTTTTTTACCGACTGTAGTAATTGTGGAAGGAAGCTGAATGGTGGAAAATGCACAGCCTTCAAAAGCAGATTCCCCGATTATTTTCAGGTTTTGAGGAGTTGATTCAAAGGAAACTGAACTAAGTGCGGTACAGCCTTCAAAAGCAGATTTATCGATTGTATATATCAGTGTACCATCCTTAAAAGTAACCGTTTCAAGGTTGGTACAGTTTTGGAAAGCACTCTCAAAAATACTTCTGAGGCTTTTAGGAAATTCAATTGAAGTTATTCCGCAACCTTTAAAGGCATTGTCTTTGATTTGTGCCAGCTTAATGTTTGAAGAGGTTTCAAAGGTAACTTCAGTAAGATTTGTAAGACCTTCAAAGGCTCCAGCGTTAATGTATTGAACAGAATAGGGAATTTGAATGGCAGTGATGGCAGTGCCTACAAAAGCACCCGCACCGATGGTTTTTGTTAGTGTAGAATATTGTGAGGAAGATATAAATTCTACACTTGTTAAGTTGGAACAGCCGTTAAAAGCATTTGCGCCAATTTCATCAACTGTAAAGTGTATTTGTATGGATGTTAACGATTGGCAGTCTCTATACGCATCTTCTCCAATCGTTATTTTTGTGAGTCCATTAACTCCGCTGTATGAATAACCTTTCGGTAAGCTGGTGATGCCGGATTCAGAAAAAGCCCCTTTACCAATTACTAAACCTCCTGAAGAGGGACATCCTTCTCCTTTGTCAGAGTTATAGATAGAGTTAAATTTAATGTCCTTTGCAAATGCATATTGACCAATCTCAATAATAGTGAAGTTTGTGCTGTAGATGATTTGTTCCAATGAAGTGCAGTTATAGAATGCATAGTCCGGTATTTTTTTTGTGTTGCTGGGGATCTGTACCTGCTTAAGCCAGGTATTCGGTGTACTTTCTGTTCCTGCAATACGTGCAAAGTCTTTTGATTCATTGGGATTTTCCGGGTCAGGACAGATATTGGTTGCAAACCAACCAGCATCTACATTCTGAAGATTCAGTACAATCGGCTTGCTCTGACCTTCCAATGCAGAAAATGTGGTATTCCATACAGTCTGAGGAGTGTCAGCTATAAAACTAACCTTGATTTCTGTTTTTGTTTCGTCTTTAGTTTCTCTTTGAATGAAGTTGAGTATTTCTTCTTCCGTAGAGTAATTATAGATATAGCTTCCTCTTTCCCATAAAGGAACCAGTGTTATGTCATGGTTGTCTGAGTCTCCATATATGGGATCACCTGCATACCACTCGTTCTCTCCATCCCACCAGCCAGCAAAGGAATAACCGGCAGGTGGAAGAAAGAGATCTTCCATTCCCAAATCACTGTTCCAGCCGTTGGGTAAGTCAGGAGTTGTTTCATAAATATTCTGTACCCATGGTTCTGGGAGCTTTGCACTTCCTACAAGGCGTGCTGTAACCGGCTTTTCGTGGTCATCATAATCAAACCCTTCCTTGCTGAACGTAATCTTGTACTTTTTGTTCAGCTTTTCAATTACCGGTGTCCAGGAAGTTGTTTCAGTGGGATACACATAAGCAAGTTCCGGGCCTACAACAGTTGTCAAATCGTAGTTATCGGTAATTTCCATCAGCATCCAGCGTTTCCCGCAAGGACTCACATCCTCACTGTATTCAATGTGTTCCGGGCATGGATTTGCTTCTGAATAATCAAAAGTTTTTGCAGGACTCTGAACATTTCTGTCAATGTTGCGTTCATCAGAAATCCAGATTTTTACGGTTTTTATTGAAGTTGATATTCCTGCTGCTGAAACATCGGCGTTCAATGAGAGGGTTCCGGTTCCTTCCATGCTTTGAGTGAGCATAAATGCAAGCGTTTCCTTGTGAGCCGCTAAAGACCATGTGTCTGTGCCGGACCAGCTTGAACCTTTGTACTCGGCTTTAAGTGTGAATGCATACTCTTTGTCATTGCGCAGTTTAAGCTGGATTTTCGCCAAATCCCCGTAACTCAGTCCGCTGCGGGAGTTTTCGACATCTTCCACTTCCGAATCACCGGCTTTGAAAGTTGTGGTCAGTTTGTAGTTTGTCAAGGTTTCTGCAGTGGGGTTGTAATCCTGCGGCATGACTGTACGTGCAGCGCTTTGAGACTCTGCAAGAATCCGTACATAAGTGAATCCGGCTTCAGCCTTGTTTTGCTTAGGATTGTCAGGCTTGTTGAAGAATCCGTTACAAGATGTGAAAACGGCAAAAATCAGTGTAAAAGTCAGAAAAAAATAAGATTTGTGTGAAAATTTCACGGAGCGCCCCCAAAGTTTTTAAAATCCTCTACTATCCATTTTAGCGCACAAAAATTCTAATTTCAAGAAATGAGGGGAAAAATTCATAATGCTTTGTGGAAATCCTTCGACAAAAAAAAGATCCTTCGACTGCGCTCCGGATGACATTGTGCCGAAGCGCAGTTTGCCCCCTGTGTCATGTTGAGCGGAGTCGAAACATCCTTCAAAGCGTGGTCTTTTTTCGGGGATCCTTCGACTACGCTCAGGATGACAGGTGTCAGTTTGTTCCGTATGACAAAAGTGTATGTAGTTATTGAAACACCCCTGTCATGTTGAGCGGAACGAACGAAGTGAGTGGAGTCGAAACATCTTTCAAACGTTCATAATGCTTTGTGGAGATCCTTCGACAAAAAAAGATCCTTCGACTACGCTCAGGATGACAAGTGTCAGTTTGCTCAGGATGACAATGGACGTAATGCGTGGAATGCATTGTATAATGCGCTGGGCCCCCACAACAAAGTGTGGCGCGGGATGACATTGTGGAAATGCGTAGGATGACATTGTGTAACCGAAGATCTCACTTATGAATTATTTTTTCGTAATGAGTAAGAAAGATTTTTTAGCTTAACAAATATACAATAAACTGATATTGTTCTTGCGAATTGAATTTGCGGAAATACGAAAAATTAATTCGTATTACGAAAACTGGAACAGAGGATTCTTTATGATTGAACGAAAAAAGTATCTTGAGAAACTAATCAGCAAAAAAGAAAACGGAATGATAAAAGTCATCACCGGAATCAGACGCTCCGGAAAATCATTTCTGCTCACGGACATTTATATTCCATGGCTTATGGAAAACGGAGTAAAACGTGATAACATAATTCATCTGTCGCTGGAAGAAGCCCGGAACGCCATGTACAGGAATCCCTTCAGGCTTTCAGAATTCCTGCGGGAAAAAGTCTCAGAAAACCCTCAGATGCATTATGTGTTTCTTGATGAGATCCAGAAAGTTGATGAAATCCAGAATCCTTATGTGAGTAATAAAGATTCAAAAATCGGTTTTGTCGATGTGCTGCTTGAAATCATGAAAATCAAAAATATAGATTTATATGTTACAGGTTCCAATTCTCATATGCTTTCTTCTGATATTATCACTGATTTTCGGGGGCGCGGGGATGAAATCAGGATGAGACCTCTGACATACAGAGAATTTTACGATGCCTTCACCGAAGATAAACGTTATGCCTGGCGTGAATTTTTCACTTATGGCGGACTTCCTGCAGTTGCAGGTCTCAGAACCCACGAAGATAAATCAAAATATCTTAAAGATCTTTTTGAGAACACTTACATAAAGGATGTGCTTGAGCGGCATGAAATCAGGAATGAATCAGGTCTTTTGGACACTTTGCTCAATGTGCTTTCTTCAAACGTAGGCTCTTTAACGAATCCTACAAATCTTTCAAATACTTTTGCAACGGTAGAAAAAATCAGAATCAGTCCGAATACAATCACCAGCTACATCGATTATTTTATGGATGCATTCTTGATTCAGAAAGTCGGACGGTATGACATAAAAGGCAGAAAATACATAGGAAGTCAGAGTAAATATTATTTCTGTGATGCAGGACTCAGAAACGCAAGATTGAATTTCCGCCAGACGGAAGAAAATCACATAATGGAAAACGTAATTTACAATGAACTTGTTGCACGGGGTTTCGATGTTGATGTGGGAATCGTAGAATACAATCACAAGAATAATGAAGGGAAAAGTCTGAAAAGCCAGCTTGAGGTTGATTTTGTAGCGAATGACGGAAACAATCGCTGCTACATTCAGTCTGCTCTTTCTGTTTCTGAGGAAGAAAAAAGACAGCAGGAAATCAATTCACTAAGAAGAACCGGCGATTCTTTCAGAAAAATCGTGGTTGTAAAAGATTCCTTTGTTCCCTGGACTGATGAAAACGGGATTTTCTACATTGGAATTGAAGACTTTCTGTTGACCGAAAAATGGTGAGACCTCCACCCGCATGCAAAATGAGCGCAACGAACACGTGAATGCGATGCCTTGTCATGCGCAATGAATGCACTGCACTGTGTCATGTTGTGCCGAAGCGAAGTTTGCCCCCTGTGTCATGTTGAGCGGAACGAACGAAGTGAGTAGAGTCGAAACATCTTTCAAACGTTCATAATGCTTTGAAAAGATCCTTCGACAAAAAAAAAGATCCTTCGACTACGCTCAGGATGACAGGTGTCAGTTTGCTCCGGATGACAAAAGGGTACGTAGTTATTGAAACACCCCTGTCATGTTGAGCGGAACGAACGAAGTGAGTGGAGTCGAAACATCTTTCAAACGTTCATAATGCTTTGAAAAGATCCTTCGACAAAAAAAACTTGTTTTTTATCGCTCAGGATGACAAGTGTTCACACCTGTTCTTTTGCGTAGCCGTCGTAAAGGGCTTCAAGTTCTGTGCGGCATTTAAGGAATTCCCGGCACAAATCCGGATCAAAATGAGTTCCCGAAGAATCTTCTATGATTTTGAATGCAGTGTCATAGCTTAAGCTGTCTTTGTACACACGTTTGCTCACAAGCGCATCAAAAACATCCGCCAAAGCCATTACCCGTGCTTCAAAAGGAATGTCAGTTCCCGCAAGTTTTTCCGGATAACCGGAGCCGTCCCATTTTTCATGGTGATAATGGGCCACATTTTCCGCAATGGTCTTAAAATCCGTGTCATCGCTGTTTTTGAGAATTCGGGCTACAACAACTGCGCCCTTTGCCGCGTGAGTCTGCATAACCTCGTATTCATCGGGAGTGAATCTTCCCGGTTTGTTGAGAATCACGTCAGGAACACCGATTTTCCCGAAATCGTGGAGCGGGGCGGCTTTGATAAGATTGTTCCATGAACGTGGCGGATAATCAGGCTTGAATTTTGTTCTTTTAAGGTACTTCACGAAAATGTTCATGACTTCGCTGGTGCGCAGAATATGGCCGCCGGTATTGCTGTCTCTGTCTTCAACTGTACTTGCCATTCCAAGGATGATGTCGTTCTGCATTTTCCGCAGAGTCCGTGTTTTTTCTTCAACCGTGGATTCAAGCATCTGGTTGTAGGTCATGGATTCGGTTTCGTCACGCATGAAGATTACATGCACTTTCTTGAATTTGTTTTCCTGTCTTATGGAATGCTCAAGAAGATAAAACTTGCCTTCCCGTTCAATAACCGCAGAAGTTTCCGTGTCATGGCCGAAAATCCATTTCCACACCTGTTTGAAAAAATCAGAATCGTCCTTGTTGAATCCGCTGTCAATGTTCAGTCTGTGCACTTCGGGAAACCAGTCGTAGGCGTCCGCATCGGCACCGAGAAAATGTCCTTTTGTGTCAAAGCAGATGATTCCGCCAATGCTTGTCTCAAGGAGCACATCGGAAGAAATTGCGGCAACATCGTACATGCTGATTCTTGTAAGAAGTACGAGCACGATTGTCTGTGCAATCATGTAACCGATGGGAATGAGCGGAATGTTGAGTCCTGAAAGTTTTTCAATTCCGTAGAAAAGGATTGAAATTGTAACGGCCACCATGGTAAGAATCGAATTTTTGTAGGAAACAACCCGGCGTCTGAAAAGTGATTTTATGATCAGGTAACAGCCGCCTGCCGTGCTGAAAATCAGGTCTGCAATGTACATCATGTGGAGCGGTCCGTATTCTTTTACGAGAAGTGTTGCTCCGTTGTTGTTCACAAGTGTAAGTGATTTGTAATAAAGTCCGCCTGCTTCCGGTGATGAAGCGAGAAAGAAGATTGCAGAGCCGAAGACAATCAGCAAAGTCCGAAGCCACACGCTGAGTTTTTCGTTTACAAGGTCTGCAATGCAGAAAAAAAGGAAAATGGGCGTAAAGCTGGATCCGAGATAAATTGTCTGATTCGCTGCCAGTGCCATTTTAAGGGTGTCGGAACCGGTCATCTGCAGATAGCCGAAGTTCGTAATCAGAATGCAGGCAAAAAGCATCGGAAAATGTACGGAAATTCTGTTGCGGAAAACCGTAATCATTATATAGAGATAGCAGAATGAAAGGATGAATGACAAAGTGTAGATACTATTTAACATGATGCCATTCTATTGTTTGATCCGAAAAAAAGCAACAAAGCGTGCACTGCGGAGGGATTTACAGGGGAAAAGCCTTTCCCCTGGCTTCAGCCCAAGGTCTTCAGCACACCCCATTCTCCTGGGGCCTCCGGCGCCGGCCCCAACCCCCGCGCAAGTTTCAGCAGCACATGTCTTTGCTTGTGCATCTGAAACTCGTTATCGAAATCGCCACAGCGATTACGATGTTTTTTTTGATTTTTTCGCAAAATTTTTCATATAAGAATTCATGCAGGGGCATTCCCTTGCAAGGAGTTGAAAGAAATGAAAAAGAGTTATGACGAACTCACCTTTACCGACGACTTCCTGTTTTCGCGGATCATGCAGGACGAAGAAATCTGCAAGGGCGTTATCGAAGTGCTGCTGGGGATTCAGGTGGAGCGCATTGAGTATTTGAACGCACAGCAGGAGAAGAAGTTTGATATGGAAGCCCACGGAGTGCGTTTTGACGTGTACGTAAAGGACAGCGACCGTATCTTTGACATTGAAATCCAGACGGAAGTGACGGACGAACTGCTGAAGCGTGGACGTTACTATCAGTCCATGATTGACATCGATTCACTTTATTCCGGACAGAGCTACAGGGATCTGAAAGAATCCTACGTTATCTTCATCTGCCTTGACGATCCCTTTGACCTTAAGTATCCGGTTTACACATTCAAGCGGGGCATAGTAGAAGCGCCGCCGGAAGCAATGTTCACTCATGATGACGAAACGAGCCTGGTGTTTTATAATACAAGTGCATGGGCCAAGTCTGAGAAGCCGGAACTGAAAATGTTTCTGAAGTACTTAAAGACAAATACGGCAGCAGAGGAAAGCCCGCTGGTCAGCAGTATAGACAGGGCTGTCCGGCATTCAAAGCGGAACGAGAAATGGAGGCGGAACTTTATGACACTTGCCATGAAACTTGAGGAAGCGCGGGAGAAAGGGCGTGAAGAAGGCCGAGAAGAAGGTTTGGAAGCAGGTTTGAAAGCAGGTTTGGAAGAAGGTTTGGAAGAAGGCGCTGCTGCACAACGTGTCCAAGACACAGCGGAGTTTGCGCAGCGGCTTGTGAAAATGGGCTTGTCGGCTGAACAGATATGTGAAGCAACCGGACTTTCTGCCGAAGATGTAGAGAAACTTAAAGCCGCGACTCTTGCGGGCTGATGGCGTTTTTGATGTCAGCCTGTGTAAGCGGTTGTCATTCCATATGCGAGTTTTGGGAGCGCATGTCTCTGTTTGTGCACCTGAAACTCGTTGTCGAAGAATCTTCAGCATGCAACCGTTTGCGTGCGCAGATAAACTGGTGCGCTTTGCCAAATATATCGGGCTGGTCAGCAGTATAGACAGGGCTGTCCGGCATTCAAAGCGGAACGAGAAATGGAGGCGGAACTTTATGACACTTGCCATGAAACTTGAGGAAGCGCGGGAGAAAGGGCGTGAAGAAGGCCGAGAAGCAGGTTTGGAAGAAGGCTTGAAAGCAGGCGCTGCTGCACAACGTGTCCAAGACACAGCGGAGTTTGCGCAGCGGCTTGTGAAAATGGGCTTGTCAGCTGAACAGATATGTGAAGCAACCGGACTTTCTGCCGAAGATGTAGAGAAACTTTAAAGCCTCTGCAGCAGATGCTGAGTAACATTCTGTTCTGACTTTCCACTTTTTTTTGCTTCAACCGGCTTTATGATATACAATGAACCCGACACGGAGGTTTTTCATGAGATTGGGGATTTCATCCGGACTGATTTATGACGATGCGGGGAAATGGGCAGAAGCCCATTGTGCCATGGGACTTAAAAGCGTTGTTTTTCCGCTGGATTCCAATGCTGACAAAGGACTCATAAAAGAATACGCGGATGCAGCCCGCGCCAATGATCTGTCAATTGCAGAAGTTGGTGTGTGGCGCAATGTTAACAGCAGCAATCCTTCCGAAAAAAAGGAAATGACTGATTACGCTGTCCGCCAGCTTGAACTTGCAGAAGAAATCGGCGCCCGATGCTGTGTAAATGTTGCCGGTGCCATTGCAGGATCCCGCTGGGACGGCGGCTGCAGGGAAAACTTTTCTGAAGAAGCATGGAAGCGCACTGTAGAAAGCGTGCAGAGCATTGTGGACGCGGTACGTCCCGTCAAAACCAAATACTGTCTTGAACCCATGCCCTGGATGATTCCGACCGGCCCTGACGAATATCTTGATCTCTTGAGCGACATAAACCGTGACTCTGTTGGTGTTCATATGGACATTGTGAATATGATCAACTGTCCGCAAAGATTTTTCTTTCAGGACGTGTTCATGAGCGAAGTCTTTACCAAACTTGACGGACTGATTCTCAGCTGTCACCTTAAGGATATCCGCCTCAAAGAGGAATACACGTGGCAGCTTGAAGAATGTGCCTGCGGGGAAGGAAGTCTGGACATTGAACTTTACACAAGTCTTGCCACAGCCCACACTTCTGACATGCCCATGATAATTGAGCATCTGCATTCCGACGAAGAATACCGTCGGAGCGTTGCCTACGTAAAGTCACGGCTGAACATTCAATAGTCCGTACTGGAATGCTGTCCCGCCGCGACTGAATGCCGACAGGTTGCAGCGTTTGCATGCTTTTGTTCAGGCTGACAACTTGTCATCGCGGATATATAATCATTCCCGGAGGCTTATGATGTGGATTTTTTTTGCTGCTGGCTCTGCTGTTTTTGCCGCATTGACGAGCATTCTTGCAAAAATCGGAATTGAGGGCGTAAACTCAACTTTGGCAACCGCAATCAGAACTGTGGTTGTTGTCGGTATGTCCTGGCTCATGGTGTTCATTACACAGGCGCAGAAAGGACTTGGACAGATTTCGGTCAAAAGCTGGGTATTCCTGATTCTTTCCGGACTGGCAACCGGTGCAAGCTGGCTTTGCTATTACAAGGCCCTGCAGATGGGGGAGGCGAGCAAGGTTGTCCCCATTGACAAAATGAGCGTGGTTCTCACTCTGATTCTGGCTTTTGTCTTTCTGCATGAAACTTTTACCTGGAAAACTGCTGTAGGCTGCGTTCTGATTACAGCCGGCACTTTTTTCATGGTGCTGTAAAACTGATTATTCTCGCCGCAAACGCGGTGTTTTTATAGGAAATAATATGGAACTTAGCAAACAGGTGCTTGATATTCGCACTAACTGGGCAATCGGAGACGCAAGACGGGATGCGGGACTTACTACACCGGATGACATTATCCGCTTTGATGACATTTCATACGGACCTTACGGAAAGGAAAATCTTCTTGACGTGTATGTGCAGAAAGGCGTTTCCGTGCCACAGCCTACAATCGTGAACATCCATGGCGGCGGCTGGGTTTACGGCACCAAAGAAATCTATCAGTTTTATTGCATGAGCCTTGCTCAGCGCGGATTTACGGTCGTCAACTTCAACTACCGCCTTGCACCCGAAAGCCGTTTTCCCGCAGCCATTGAAGACGTGAACAGCGTACTTGCTTTCATTGCAGAAAACGGTGCCCGCTGGTTTGCTGACAAAGACCGTCTGGTGCTTGTGGGCGATTCTGCCGGCGGACAGCTTGCAAATCATTATGCCGCGATTTACTCAAATCCTGATTTTGCTTCTCTTTTTGACTTCAAGGTTCCGAACATAACCATAAAAGCCGTGGCCCTTAACTGCGGTGTTTACGATGTTTCCAAAATTTCCGGCGACAATCCGGATTCCCTGTTCCTTGAATATATTGATGCTGTGGACAAGCCTGCAGATCCGGAAGTTCTTCGCCGCACTGACGCAGTGAACAACATAACTTCTGCATATCCCCCGGCTTTTGTAATGAGCTGTGTAAACGATTTTCTTGTTGATAATGCAGAACCCATGTACCGTCTGCTTCTTGAAAAAGGTGTTGTTGCTGAAAAGAAGATTTACGGAAGCAAAGAGGCAAAAGAAATTGCACACGTCTTTCATGTGAACATCCGCCTTGCAGAAGCCACAAAATGCAATGACGACGAGTGCGCCTTCTTCCGCCGCTTTGTCTGATCTGATCAGACCAGATCTTTCAGGTCTTTGTTGGTCATTGCGCAGACACAGGAATCGCTGTAAATGTTTACGGCGGTTTCAATCATGTCAATGACAGAGTAGATCGGCAGGATGATTCCCATTACACCGATGGGCATACCTTTCCCGGCCATAAGAGAAAGTGTCAGGAAGAAGCATCCCATGGGAACGCCCGCGTTTCCTACTGCACTGATTACAGAAATCAGAATCCATGAAATTACGGTAATCAGGTTGAGGTCAACGCCGCCCTGCTTCATTACAAAGAGTGAAGTAACCAGAATGAATGCGGCACAACCGTTCATGTTGATTGTTGTACACATGGGCAGGATGAAGCGTGTGAACTTTTTGTCGCACTTTACGCGGTTTTCGGCACAGTCCATTGTAACAGGCAGTGTTGCTGCTGAACTTTTTGTGAACAGTGCAGTCAGGATTGCGGGAATCATGTTCTTGAAGTGTTTGACGGGGTTGATTCCGCGAACCAAAAGGAACAGTGAAAGCACAATGAAGAACTGAATCAGGTTGCCGCTGAGAACAACCGCTGTGTACTTACCGATTGATCCTGCAACGATACCGGCAGACATTTCGGAAACAAGCTGTGCTGTAAAAGCAACGATACCGATGGGCAGAATTGCAATGATCCATCCGATGATCATGAAAACCAGTTCCTGAAAACCGTGGATTACGTTAAGAATTGCAGTTTTCTTTTCAGATTCCTTCATGCGTGAAATTGCAAAACCGAATGCAAAAGAAACGATCAGAACAGAAAGCACGTTTCCTGAAACAAAAGGATTGACTATGTTATTGGGAATTGCACTGATGAAGTAATCAAGATAAGAAGATGAATTCATGCTCTGGATTTTTTCTGTTGCCACACCTTCAAATGCGCTTGAAGACAATGTTTCAGGGTTGATTGCAAAAAACAGGATTGCAGCGATTGTTGAAGCTGCCAAAGTTGTAAGCAGCGTATACATGATCGTGCGTTTGAAAATCCTTCCTGTTTCTTTGTTGCCGCCGAGCATGGCCAGAGTTGTAAGAACAGAAACAGAAATTGCCGGCACAGCAGTAAACTGGAAAAGCCGGGTAAAAACTGTAGCGACAAAATTGCAGACGCTGTCTACTGCACCGATATGCAGAGACCCAAGGACGGCACCTACAGCAAGGGCACCGACCCACAAAATCACTTGTTTAGTTTGTTTGGTCATAATTACTCCAAATAGAATCAGTTGTCAGTATATTGGATAAAAGCCTGATAAACAATAAGCAAAAAAAAACCGCGCCCATTTCTGAACGCGGCCTTTCGCAGTGACTGTTCAACAGGCAGTGAATGAGTCACCGCCGAACACGCTGCAAATTATTCCTTTACACCACCGATTGTCATACCAGTTACAAAGTATTTCTGTACGAAGGGGTAAACAATCAGAATCGGTACAGTAGCAATCATTGTGATTGCTGCGCGGATTGTAACAGGTGTTGCCTGTGCTGCAGAAGAACCGGATGCTGCAGAAAGGGCCAATGAGTTGGCATCTGCTGCTGAACGGCTCTGGTTCTGACTCTGCTGCAGGAAGCTCATCAATACGTACTGCAGAGAGTGCAGTTTGGGCTTTCCTGATGCGAACAGGTATGTGTCAAACCAGCTGTTCCATGCACCGACTGCAACGAAAAGACATGTCATTGCAATTGAAGGGATAATCAGCGGGAAAATGATCTGGAGGAAAATCCTGAACTCATTTGCACCGTCAATGCGGGCTGATTCAATGAAGCTGTCCGAAAGTCCGCTGATGTATGTTCGTACAAGAATAAAGTTGAACGTATCGATAAGACAGGGAACAATGTATACAGCATAGGAGTTCAAAAGTCCCAGATTCTTCATCAGCATGTAACCGGGAATGATACCTGCGTTTACATACATTGAGATAACCAGAACCGTAGTAAGTCCTCTGCGAAGAACGAATTCCTTACGGCTGAGGGCGTATGCAAGCATACTTGTACAGAATACGTTCAATATGGTCTGAAGAACTGTTCTTGAAACTGAAATCTTGAATGCATTGAAAATACGGTCGTTTGTGAACAATGATTTGTAGTTCTGCAATGACCAGATGCGCGGCCAAATCTTGATTCCGCCTTTCAGGGCATCAAAACCGTCATTGAAAGAAACGGCAATTGTATTCAGGAACGGATAAACAGTTACCAGAACAACAAAACCAAGAATAAGAAAGTTGAAAATGTAGAAAATTAAATCTGCAAGTTGTGTGCGTCTTTTTGCAGCAAGATAATCTGTTTTTTTCATATTAACCTCTCTTCGCCAGCTTTCTTTGCCAGCCAGTTGGCACCAAGAAGAAGAACGATATTGACTGCGTTCTTGAAGATACCAGCAGCAGTAGCAAGAGAGAAGTTGAAAAGTTTGAAACCGTACTTAAGTACGTAAAGATCGATTGTTGAAGCAACATCCTGAATCATACCGTTCTGCAGGAAGAAGGGCATTTCAAAGTTTGCATCAAGAATATGACCGGCACTCATGATCATCATGATGATGATGGTTGAGCGGATTCCGGGAAGTGTAACATGCCAGATTTTTCTGAAACGTCCGCAACCGTCAATTTCTGCTGCCTCATAAAGACAGGGGTCAATTGCAGTCATTGCACCAAGGTAAACGATTGTATTCCAACCGACTTCCTTCCAGACATAGGTCCATCCGATGATGCTCCAGAAATAATTCGGTTTGGAAAGGAAGAGAATGGGAGTATCTATGAATCCCAAACTCATCAGCATATTATTCAAAATACCGTCTTCTGTTGAAAGAACATTTGCAACAAGACCGGTAACAATAACCCAGGACAAAAAGTGCGGAAGATAAGAAACTGTCTGAACAAAACGTTTGATTCCGAGGCTTCTTACTTCATTAAGCAGAATAGCAAGAACAATTGCTGTAACATAACCGAGAGCCGTAGAAATAAGGCTCATGCAGATAGTATTTCTTAATGATAATATGAATTCACTGTCATGAAATAATTTGGTAAACCATTTGAACCCTACCCAAATCTGGTCTGCGAAGGCCTTATTCGGTGCATAGTCCTGGAATGCCATTGTCCATCCCCAAAGAGGGACATATCTGAAGAGGAATACATAAAGTACAAATGGAACTGACATTACGATCAGTGCTTTCTGATTCATAAGAATCTGCCATTTGCTCTTATGGTTTACTATTCTGGCTTCAGAAACTTTTACTTCTTCTTTTTTATTGTTCATAAAAAAACCCATTTCCAAAAAAACAACGAGTCACTGTCACCACAAGAGATCCGATAAACACGCTGAAATGAAGATTAGTAAGTAACCTTTAACGAAGATTCACAGAATGATTTCTGCGAGGCAAGATAAGGGCAGAGAAAGTGTTTCATTTCTCTGCCCGAAGTCAGGTTAATCTGAACTTTTCAGTTCAAATTATTCTGGAAGTCCACCGAAGTTCTTAACGCGAGCGTCAAGTTCTCCCTGCATGAACTTGTTGTAAACTGTTGTGAGGGGAGCCATGAGTGCTTTGTATTCAGCCCATGTTGCATCGAAGTCTGCAGGATTACCCATGATCATCATGGGGAGATATTTTCTCTGGATTGTTTCAAATCCTGTCATAGCTTCTGCTGCTTCGCGCTCGAATCCACCTTTTTCTGCAGAGGGGTTGCACTGCCACATGGGGTACCAACCTGCGTTCTGGGGCGGGTTTTTGTCAACGAGCTGAGCATAAGAACCGATGTCATATGCTGCATAGAGTTCCAGGTCGATGGGGCGCTGTGAAAGAGCATATTCCCAAGGCAGGTTTCCGAGGTCTGTTGCAAGACCGTCTGCGTAAGAACCTTCCATTTTGGGAGCTTCTTCCTGGAAGAGTGTTGCCTTGTTCTTCTGGATCCAAGTAGGATTCTCCTGGTTGTCTCTCTGTTCCTGTGTTCTGTAAGGAGCACCGGGGATTCCTGTTACAGAACCGTCTGTGTCAACGATGTAATCTTCACCTGCAAATCCCCATTTGAGAACTTTCTGGTTTTCATCTTTTACCATTTCGTCAAGGAATTTCAGGATTTTGAGAGCTTTTTCAGCACCACAAACTGTTGTGAAACCATAACCTCTCTGGAGGTTAGGCAGTGTCAGGTCGCGGTAGTGGGGTTTAACAGTTTCGTCAAATACTACAGGCAGAGGAGCATATGTTCTTTCATATTTACCAGCTGCTTTAAGAGTATTTTCTGCTTCACCCTGGAACTGCCATCCCTGGATGAACATACCGAGAACACGGCCCTGTGCAACTTTTGCATAGTACTGGTCGCGGTTGTCTGTGAATGATGCGGGATCAATCAGGCCTCTCTGGAAGTATCCGTTAGCCAGTTTGAACCATCTGTAAGCATTGTCATCAGCGAAGTTGTCTTCGTATGTGTATGTTCCGTTTGCATTTGCAACAACGTGTCCGTTACCATCGTTAGGATAACCTGCAAGGAATGCAGGGGGGTTCCACAGGTTGAATGCTTCCCAGTCAGCTGTGATGATTGAGAAGGGGATTGTGGGCATACCATCGATTGTAGGATATTTTGCTGCGTATGCTTCGAGCAGGTCGAAGTACTGGTCTACAGTTGTGATTGTAGGATATCCGAATTCTCTCAGAACGTCTTTCTGAATCCAGAATGCATTCTGGTTGTAGAGTGTGTTCTGATCAGCACCGTCGATTACACCATAGTTAGGAAGGCTGTATACGTGTGCTTTTGTGATGTTTCCATCAGCATCTTTTTCTGAATCCTGGTAAACAATCTGTTTCCAAACTGAAGCATAGTGTTTCATCAGGTTGGGGCAGTTTTTCTCTACCATTTCTTTGATGTCGATCAGGCATCCAGCACCCTGGAATTTTTCTGAGTCAACTTCAACCAGATCAGGAAGGTCACCAGAAGCAATAAGAACACCAATTTTCTGGTCTTTGTCACCAACAAGAATATCCCAGTCAAATGTTACACCGAATTTTTCTTCGATCCATTTGTAAGTCTTGTTGTCTGCCGGTGGCTGGTCGCGCTGCTGGATTGTGAATACAGAAATATTCATTTTTCCGTCGTCAGCTTTTTTTGCTGATTCTTTTTTACCGCCAGCAAAAGCTACACTTGCAATCAATGCGAGAGCAAGAACTACTGATACAATTTTTTTCATGATTTTACTCCTCATCAAAAAAAAATTTGTTTTTTGTTTTACGGGAATCCATATTCCCGTACTTTCAGATATTTTTGTACGGAAATGGCCAACTGAGAATAAGGAAAATTTACTATATTATCCACATTGACGGAATTGTGCTATTAAAAGTACTGGTTTTTAAAATTCGGAAGATGTTTCGACTCCGCTCAACATGACAAGAGCGGGGCATTCGTTTTGCTCAACATGACATGTGGTGTGTCATTCGCTGCACTCATCCCGCGCACATGACATGGACGCGCTTTGCAAAGCAATTCTGTCAGTTTTTTCTATTATATATAGAAGATTTTCATGTTT
>JAKSTU010000046.1 GCA_024402435.1 Treponemataceae bacterium | reverse complement strand
CTGCCCATCGTTACAAACACTGAGCAGGGCCCGGACATTTCAATGCGCATAAGTGAACTTGCCGTGGAAAACCGTCTGTCATTCTATCAGGCTTCTTACATGGAACTGGCACGGCGCCTGCAGATTTCTCTCTGTACCTGCGATCCCAAACTTCAGGTTGTCATCCGCAACAACTGAGTCTGAGGTTTTTACAGAACTGCTCAGAATCCCAGCATTTTGAGCAGTCCGCTGCAGCCTGCGTAAATGTCATCGTAGGTTTCGTCAAAATTGTCGGTATACCATGGGTCAGCCACATCCCGGTTTGATTCGCAGAATTCCAGCATTTTGCAAAGGCGCGGGCTTGTTGCAGGAATTCCTGCAATCCGTGCCATGTTGCGGATGTTCGCGCTGTCCATGCCTATAAGCAGATCATTGTTCAGATAATCCTGTATTGTCATCTGACGCGCTCTGTGTCCGCTGCATGAAATGTTGTAACGTGCCAGTTTGTTGCGTGTTCCGTAATGCACGCCGTTCCCGATTTCTTCGCGGCTTGTTGCAGCGGAATCAATTTCAAAAAGATTTTCTGCGTTCAGTTTCTGAACCATATCCTGCATCAGGTATTTTCCCATGGGTGAACGGCAGATGTTGCCATGACACACAAAAAGAATGTGCAGTTTTTCGCCCCGTTCAATTTTGTTTTTCAGTTCTTCAATATAATTTCTGTCCATTTGCGTGCATTTTAACTTGCAGAATCAAAAAAAGCAAACTGAACGGGAACGCATTGGCCATATCATTTTTGTCTTCAATCTGTTATCATTGCAGACATGAAATCCTTCGCCAAAAAATTTCTTCTGATTTTTTGTCTTCTGCTTTGTGCATGTTCTGTTTTTGCAGAAATTCCTCTTTCTTTTGTCTGGAATGCAGGAACTGCAGCAATCTCTTATGGTGATGATCTTGTACGAAGCCGGAATTCAAATCTCCGTTCCGAAAAATATTTCCATCTTCTGCTGACCGGAGACGTTGCGGCGGATTTGAAACTTGACGATTTTCTTCTTGTAAGCGGCGGTTTGACTGCATCCCTGGATTTTTACGGAAAAAATACATCCGGCGTTCTTTATGTGGATTATGCGCCCTTTTTGGGACTGCGGATTTTTCCCGGAATCGGAGGACTTTATTTCGGAGTGGATTACACGATCGGGCAGCGTGGAGACATTCTGTTTCTGCCTGATGACACCCGGAACCGTTTTTCTCAGTGGGGCAACGGTTTCCGTTTTTCAGCCGAGTACGATTTTTCTGAGCATACTTCAGGATTTGCGCCCGTTGTTTCTGTAAGTTACCGGTCCATGCCCCGCGGAGGCAGCCGTGACCATTTGTTTGCATTGGCATTGAGCGCCAAGTTTTAACCTGATTTTAAAAGGATAAGTTATGACAAACGATAATCCGAAAGTGTTGAGCTGCGGAAATGTTTCCGTTGACATAAAAGCATTCAGTTTTGAAGCTGACGAAGCCGAAGCTTACCGTGACGGCACCATTGATCTTGTAAGCGGCGGAGTAGGGCGCGGAATGGCAATCAATCTTGCCCATCTTGGTCTTGAATCTGCAATCTGTTCCTGTGTGGGCACTGACATTTTCGGAGATTACCTGAGAAAGGAAATGGAGGCAGAACACATAAACACAAGCCTGCTGAAAACGGTACCCGGCGGACACACTGCTTTGTTTTCTGTCATGGCATCTGCGGGAAAACCGGCTTCCTGCGTGTACAGCACCGGAATAACACAGGACATTGTGTTTGATGACGAAGTCCGTGCTTTTTTGGACAAGGGCGGCGCAAACATTGTCTGCCTTGATTCAAATTTGAGCCGCGAAACTTTGGCCCATTTTTACGATTACAGAAAAAATCACGATATTTTCCTGTTTCAGAACGCGACCGCTCCGGACATTGCAAAAAAATCCCTGGAATTTGCTCCATACGCTGATCTTTTTGCCTGCAATGAAGCAGAAGCCTCTGCAATTACCGGTAAAAAAGCTTTTCCGGATGCTGATTTTGCCCGGGAATTTGCATCCTTGGGATACAGACACTTTATAATCACTTTCGGAAGCCTTGGTGTAATGGTGTACAAAGACGGAGAAGTCTGGAACGAAAAGCCCTATGCAACGGACTCAATTGTTGACACAATCGGTGCCGGGGATGCATTTGCTTCCGGTTACATTTTCGGCTGCACATCTTCTGCACCGCGGCCCGTAAAACGCTGCATTCAGTTCGGTCTTGCCTGTGCAAAGGAAACACTGCGTACACGACAGACTGTAAGCAATCTGCTTACTGCACAACTTGTTGAGAATTATCCTGACCACAAATAACCGGAATGTTTGGAAAATTGTATTGCTGCAGGTTTTCCGAGTGCGGAAAGGCCTGCAATGTGTGAACGGGTGTCAGAGGGTTTTTATCTTTTCTTGCCAGAACTGACGTCAGTAATGATGCCGTGCTTTCTGTATTCGCTGGGAGTAATGCCTTTTATTCCCTTGAAAACGCGGGTAAAGTAGTTCATGTCACTGAAGCCGACGAAAGATGCAATGTCTTCAATATTTGCATTGCTGGTCTCAAGAAGTTCCACTGCTTTTTCAATGCGGCGGCGGTTGATGTAAGTTGAAATTGACATCTCTGCTTCCCGGTTGAAGACAGCAGACAAATAGTTCGGACTTACATTTATGGCACTTGCAATTTCCGGCAGATGAATGTCGGAACTCAGGTGTGTATTGATGTAGTTCAATGCCTGACGAACCATGGGCGTGTATTTGATCAGTGAATGTTTTGTTACAAGCTTGCAGTATTCAAGGATGCTGTCTTCCTGCATTCTGTGAAGTTCTTCCACACTGTTGGTGTTTTCTATGGCGGAAAGAATCTGATTTGACAGACTGTCGATGTAAAGCGGATGAACGTATGAACGGGCAACAGCTTTGCGCAGAATTGTGTTCAGAACGATTCCGTTGTTCTTTGCATTGCGGAGCGGGTCCTTCAGACGGCGGAGGTTTTCCATTTCAACGCGCAGAATACGCCATGTCTGCAAAGCACCTACGCTGGCACCCTGTGTAACATCAGCCTGCAGTTTTGATTCCAGTGAATAACGGCGTTCCGTCTGTGCCATGTAAACATGCTCTTCTTCAACGTAGTAATCCTGTGGATCGACTTTCCTGTCCAGCCCGAAAGGATACACGGTTTTGCAGAGCGGTTCTCTTTCTGTGTCGTACAAATGTGTAATAAGAATCCGTGCCAGTGTAATCACTTTTGTAAGGGAACAGACCGGTACGGAATTGTAGAACATTTTGAGTGGTGTCGTAAAAGAAACTTGAATTCTGTTGCGGAGCAGAGCACGCTGAGTAAGAAGATCCATTTGGGAAGCAGTCTGGGCAGAAGTAAAAAACGGTCCTATTACAAGAAAATCCTTGTTTGTGTCAGGATTCTGCGGAAGTTTTATTACAATCCAATGGAGAAAAAAACAGTCTTCAACATCGTAGATAATCTGTTCTTCCAGTTTGTTGAAGTAGGTAAGAAGTGTTTCTCCGTTGTAGGAAGTGCCTGCCATGGGAGGTGCAATAGTGTCACATAGTGCTTTTGTGGATTCAACGTTATTCTGTACGATAGAAGCGTGTACAGATAAGAGAGTCTCAATGTAATCTTTTGTTAAATCAATTATTGAATTCATTTAGCACCAATCATAAATAATTACTTCGTTATTATTCTATTTCAAGAATATAAAAAATTCAAGAAATATCGTAAAAAATTCCAAAAACTCCAGTTCAAAAATCAGATTTTCTGCGGAATGATGTCTCACCCTGATAGCGGCAGTTTTCAGGATTTTTTCTTGTAAAGATTTGCAGTATTCCTTTCCCAGAACACACCGTCTGCATAACCTTGAATTGAGGGATTTGATTCTGCCAGAATCAGCCGTTTTGCAGCATAGCGGCAGTAAGTTCTGTCCAACTCGATTCCGCAGTAGGAACGTCCCAGCTTTTTTGCAGCAACGCTTGCTGTGCCGCTGCCGAGAAACGGGTCAAAGACAAGGGCTCCCGGCCGTGATGAAGCAAGAATCAGTTTGGCATAAAGTTTTTCGCTTTTCTGTGTAGGATGTTCCGTGTTTTCCGGCATCGACCAGAAAGGAACTGATATGTCGTCCCAAAAATTGGAAGGGCATGTCAGCCGGAAATTCCCGTCATCCTCAGCCTGCCAGTCTTTTGCGGTTCCGTTTTCTTTATATGGTGCAATCACTTTGCGCTTGATTTTGACAGACTCCAGATCAAAATAATAATCATCAGGATTTCTTACCGCAAACCAAATGTCTTCCATGCTGTTCTTCCAGTTGGCAGACGCTCCCCGGCCTTTTTCCCGCTGCCATGTTATGCGGTTTAGAATTGTCAGCTGTTTTTCCAAAGCCCGCTGAAGTGCTGAAGTACATTTCCAGTCGCCGCACAGATAAAGACTTCCGTCAGGTTTGAGCAGCCTGCAGACTTGCGGAAGCCATGAATCAAGATAATTTTCGTAGTCGCGGGAATCCATGGCTTTGAACTTTGACCCGTTGAAAGTTTTGTTGAGATTGTAGGGCGGATCAATGATGATCAGGTCTGCAAAAGCATCGGGTAGTCGGGGCAGAACTTCCAGAAGATCAGCATTGATTGTCCGGTCTGCAAGATAATCTCTTGAAATGTCATCCGGCAGATCAGAGCCGTCAGTAATCAGTTTGTCCAAATTTTCAAATTCATCAGGCTCAAGACGCAAAGTTCTGTTTTTGCCGGAAATAGTTTTTTCTGCCATCATTTTTCCAGTATGAATTCAACACGGCGGTTTTTCCACCAGTTTTCTTTGTCATCCCGTGCAACCACAGGAGCCCGTCCGCCCATACCAACTGTTGAAAGTCTTGAAGCTGAAACTCCGTATTCAATCAGTTTGTCTTTTACATATTCTGCTCTGCTGCTTGAAAGAGGAACCAATGCAACGCCGTATTCCTCCGTATCAACAGTTTCTTCTTCTTCAGTACCGGAAACATTGTTTGCGTGTCCTTCTACCGTTACTTTATAATCCTTGAATTTGTTCAGAATTTCTGCAATGCGCATCAGAACACGGTTGTTGTTGTCTATCTGATCCTGACTCAATCCTTTGACCGGATCTTCATCCTGTCCTGCAAAATCAGAGGCGTCACTGCGAAATATTATGGAAGGAACCTGCATTTTGAGCAAATCTCCGTCCCGAATCACAAGAACGTCCACAGAAATCAGTCCTTCTGCAACGCTTGTCATTCCAAGTTCGTCAGTCACTGAGAATTCAAAGGGATAATCTGTTGCTGACTGAACCAGTTCGCCGGAATTGCTGCGGCCGTCCCAAATCATCCGTTCTGTAATTGCTGATTTTCCCGAAGTTTTCCAGAAAGAACTGCCGTTTTCCGGATCTTTAACTTCAAAATGCCAGTTTGTAAACGGAATTGCGCTGGTTGCAGAAAGAAGAATGTAAAGATCGTCCTGATAACCGTCGTTGTCCGGGCTGAAATATGCCGGAGCTGTACGGACCATAAGAACCGGCGGTGAAACCCATGACATGAATTTGCCTGTTGACGCGGTGATTTCGTCACCTTTTGCGTAACGGATTTCCAGTGTCGCATGGAATTCTCCTTCCTGAACAAAACCTTCCCGGTCAGTTCCGTTCCATGTGATTGTTGCCGGCAGTGAACTCTGGTCCTTGGTTGACCAGCTTATTATGCTGTTGTTCCATTGGTCCAGAATGTCAAACTTCCACCACTCAATGCCTTCAGACGGCGTTGTTGTGATTGAGAAAGTCTGCAGGTCAAGGATTCCGTCTCCGTTGGGTGAAAATTTTTCTTCTTTTGCAGTGACAAAGGTTTTTGCCGGCCGTGAATCAACCTGAAGATTTTCAAGGACACACTCTGATTTGTTTCCTGCTTTGTCTTCGCTGGTTATGACAAAGGAATAGAATCCGTCCGGAACAAGATTGTTGTCTTTGTCTGTTCCGTCCCAGACAAAGGATTCTGCTTTTCCTGTCCAAGCGTAGGTTCTGATTCTGCTGCCGGAACTGTCTTTTATCATTGCAGTCCATTTGTCTTCGCTGCTTGTGCTGATTCTGAGGGGCAGAGTGTCTTTCTTTCCGTCCCCGTTGGGCGAAAACAGCTGGTAATCTGCAGAAACTGCAACGGACGGATAAACGGTGTCCAATTCAAAACTTTGGGTGCTGACTGTGTTTTCGCTGCCGTTGCTGCTCTTTGTAGTGAGCCGTGCGGAATAAATCCCGTCAGGACAGGCTTTTGATTTGCCTGTAACATTTGAAGATCCGTTCCACATGAAGGATTCAGGGAGAGATTTTTTTTCGTTTTGCATCCAGACTTCGTTTCCGTTGCAATCAAGAATTGAAAAACGGTATTCCGTGATTTTTGCACCGCTTCTTACTGACGGAAAAAAACTGATCGTGTCGTTTTTGCCGTCTTTGTTCGGTGAAAAAGCCATGTTTCTTGAACCGACAGACAGAAGGATTTCAGTACGGCTTGTATTAAGTTCGAAAGAACTGCTTTCTGCACAGAAAAAGTTTCCGGCAGAATCCGTAGAAAAAAGCCGGTATGTGTAGATTCCGTCAGCAATTGTTCCGTCATCCCCGGTTCCGTCCCAAATCTGGACTGATGGAACCTGACTTCCGAAATCAAAAGTTTTTACTGCATTTCCATGTGAATCAACAATTTCTCCTGTCCAGAATTCTTCTGCTGATGAATCCTGGGTGATTGTAAGAAAATCCAGTTTTCCGTCGCCATCGGGAGAAAAAATCCGGTTGTCCGTGTGAATCAATGCGTAAGGTGCCGTGTTGTCCACAGAAAAATTCCGTGATATTTCTGATTTCTGACCATTCTGGAAGAGAGCGGTAAAAATCACTCTGTAATCTCCGTCGGAAAGGGGCAGACCTTCTGAAGTCATTCCGTCGTAGGAAATTACTTCTTCCGGAAGACTTGTTCCGCGGATTGTATTGTAGATTTTTCCTCCGCTTTTTGAACAGATTTCTATTTTCCATTCTGAAAGCCCTGACAAATCTGAAAAAGTCGGCATTACGGAAAGCTCTTTTCTGCTTGTTTCGGAGTTGCCGCCGGGAGCAATGGGGCTTCCTTTTACATAAAGATTGATGGATCTTCTCATGGGATCAAAACGGATGTTTGAAATTTGTGTCCTGTCAGAAACATTGCCCGCTTTGTCTTTTGCCTGAATCCTGTATGTGTATATTCCGCCGGGAAGCCAGTTGCCGAATTCGTCTTTTCCGTCCCAGCTGACATTCTGCGGAGCGGAATTTTCCCATGACCAGCGGAAAACTTCTTTTCCTTTTGCATCAGTAATGGAAGCTGTCCACAAATCTTCCGTACTGCCGCTCTGTTCAATGTTAATGGAACTTCTGCCGTTTCCGCCGAAGATTTTTTCTTCTTCCGGCAGTTGCATGATTTCTGCATAAGGTGCCGTGTTGTCTACTGTAATCGTGTAACTTTCTGTTTTTGCCCTGTTGCCTTTGTCATCGCTGGCAGTAACGTAATAATGGTAAACTCCGTCAGGCGCGGTTTCTCCTGAATCGAGAATCCCGTTCCAGACTACGGAATCAGGAATTGCAACGCCTTCTTTTGGAGCAAAGAGCTGAGCAATGAAACTGCTGAATGTAAGTTTTTCAGGGCGTTTTTCCTTGTTGCCGATTGTTCTGACTGTTTTTCCGGAATCATCAGTTATTACAAGTGCCCATTCAGAAATATAGCTTTTGTCAGAGATTGAAAGCGGAATTACAAGTTCGTCCTGAACGCCGTCGTTGTTGGGCGAAATAAACAGCGGACGAGGATTTGTCTGCGCGTGGAGAGACAGAAGTGCCGTACAAAGGATGATGCAAAAAGCTTGAGATGATTTGTTCAGTCTGTTCATTGTTCAAAACCTCCTTCATTCCAGATAATGATTTCTGGCGGAGTTGTGTCTTTTACTCCAAGATGGAATGCAGCACCGGCGGAAATTGCCTGAACATTGCCGGACAATGCTCTGTAAGCTGCTGCGGGAACAATTTCGCTCTGCTGCCAGCCGTGTTCGCTCATGAAGGAATCATCCCTGCTTCTGATTGCAAAACGTGTGTTTACTGAAATGTACAGATTCGGGCCGGCATTTCCTGCAATTGTTTCCCTCAGGTTGAAAGTCCAGCCGGAACGTATGCAGATCTTGTCTGCAACAAGACAATGAATACCTGCATCAAACACGATGTTCTGAAAACTTGGCAGTGCAAGGCCCAAAGATGCGCCTGCAGAAATTTTTTCTGATTCGTAAAAAATGCCGGAAACTGCTGTCTGCGGTGTGATGATTCCCGGAAAACCAGAGACTGCGGAACTGTTGCTGAAGGATTTTCCTATGGCCGTAATTGTGCCTGACCAGCGCACTTTGCTCAAAAACGGAATTGCCTCAAATGCATTCTGTTTGAAGACAAAGCCCAGATCTGCCGCCAAAGCCCATCCGTTTCCGATGGTGGTGTAAAGGTCAGCACCCACATTCAGTTTTTCATCAATTGCTTTGGCAAAACCGGCACGCATTGTTCCGCTGAATCCAAGGTCAAAAGTCCTGATGTTTGAAAAAACACCCTGCAGAACGCCTGAAAAAACGCCCAGTTTTGACGGAATCAGAATGCCTGCGTCCACGGAAGTTCCGAAAACACTTGAGCCTTTTGGCAAAGCGGCACGGGGATAAATTGCTGTTGCGTAAGCACTTGCAACGATGCGCTGTTCATCGGCTGTGAGTGCCGGATTGACTGCAATGTGTTCGGCGGTAAAATTTGTTGCGCTGTCTCCTGCGGAAGATGCACCGCTCAAAAGGTCAGGGGCGGAGAGTCTGTAAAAAAGTTCGCCTCCTGCAGGCGGATTATATGCGCTCAAAATGGTGGCAATTGCTGAAAAGCATAGAATTAGAAATGATTTTTTCATCAGCAGAACCTCCTGAAAAAGCTTCTGCCAAATATAACACACATGAACAGAATTTGTAACGAATCAGTCTGCTGTAATGTGCCGTTTCCGGTTTTCTTTCAGCGCTTTCGGTTTTCTCGGCTTTTTCTGCCGTCTTCCTGACACGACCGGTTTGTCTTTGAGCAGAAGCTGTGCAAAAAGTGCGGAAAAAAGACAGAGTCCCGAAACGATTACTGTGCCCACAGGACCGATGTTCGCAAAAGGCAGCGGAACGTTCATGCCGAAAAAGCCGGTGATGAAAGTGGGAACCATGAGAACCAGCGAGATGACAGTAAGACGTTTCATCACAACGTTAAGGTTGTTGGAGATGATAGAAGCAAAGGAATCTGTGACACTTGAAATGATTTCTGAATAAGTGTCTGTCATTTCAATGGCCTGTCTGTGGTCAATGGTTACGTCTTCAAGCCAGTCGCGGTCGTCTTCATCCAAAGGAAGAAGTTTTGTTTTTCCCAGGCGGTCAATCAGTGATTTGTTGCTTTTGAGGGAAGTTGCGAAAAAAAGCAGTGATTTTTCCAGATTGAGCAGATGCATCAGGTCTGCATTTTTGACAGACTGCTGCAGTTCGTTCTGGATAGTTGTTGACCTGCGGTTGATTTCTTTGAGATAGCGGAGAAACAGGCTGTCAGACCGGGCAAGAACCCGCATCAGAAAGGCCGGAAAGTCGGACAGAGAAATACCTTTTATGCGGTTTGATGAAATGTCTTTGAGAACTTCGCAGTCCGTCCAGCAGATTGTAATGAGGACATCGGGAAAAACAACAATGCCCAATGGAACTGTCAGGTATGAAATATCGTTTTCGGGCACGAACAGGGGCAGACGCACGATAATCAGAATGTAGTCGTCATTTTTTTCAATTCGGGACAACTCATCCTGATCAAGAATATCAAGAATGTGTTCCTGATCAATGTGATATTCCTGTTCAAGAATGCGTATGTCTTCACGGTTGACGTTTCTCGCATCAACCCAAGTGTTTTTTCCTGCAGTCAGATCATCGGAAGTGTGATGCTGAAATTTGCCGTCTTCCTGCTGCCAGTAGGTAATCATAAAAACTCTCCTGTGACTGCACACGTATCACGTGTTTATAATGGAAGAAATCAGTTATGAACTGCAGGTGCACAATCAACTGTTTCCTGTAACCGTAGGGATTGCTCACGAAAGTGGCACCCCGCATGTCAAGGCCTTGAGCGAAGCGTGCCTTGACGCGTAGGGATATTATCGCTTTTGTGTGAATAATGCAACAAATTCCACCGGTTGTGTTGTTGACATGAACAGCTTCTTTCAATACCCTGAAAGTGCATGACAAAGAAGCCGTGGACATCATAAGGTGTTCCCGGCTTTTTTTGTTTGTACAGAATTTGCCAAAAAACTGATGTTTTGGTAAACTGTATCTGTTTATAGAAACTCATTTTTTATAGGAGACAAAAAATGAAGAGAACACTTATGGTAGTTGCAGCACTTCTGCTGGCAACATGCTGCCTTTTTGCAGGCGGTTCAAAAGAGAACGTAGTTAAAATCGGTGTTTACGAACCCGCTTCCGGTGACAACGGTGCTGGTGGTAAACAGGAAACTCTGGGTATGCAGTATGCAAACTCAATTACTCCTACTGTTACAATCAGCGGAACAGAATACAAAGTTGAACTGGTTATCGTTGACAACGAATCATCAAACGACAAAGCAGTTTCTGCTGCAAGCGAACTGATCAACAAAGGTGTTTCTGTTGTTCTCGGTTCATACGGTTCCGGTGTTTCAATTGCTGCAAGCGACATTTTTGCAAATGCAGAAGTTCCTGCAATCGGTGTTACATGTACAAACCCTCAGGTAACACTGGGAAATGACCACTACTTCCGCATCTGCTTCCTCGATCCTTTCCAGGGAACAGTTCTTGCAAACTTTGCAAAAGACAACTTCGGTGCAAAAAAAGCATACAGCCTGGCAAAACTTGGTGATGACTATTCAAGCGGTCTCTGCAACTACTTCAACAAAGCTTTCGAAGCTCTGGGCGGAGAAGTAATTTACGAAACATTCCCTGACGGAACAACAGACTTCGCAGCATACGTTGCAAACGCAAAAAACAACGGTGCAGACGTTTTCTTTGCTCCTACATCAATTGAAGCAGCTGCTCTGATCATTGAGCAGGCTAACACACAGGGACTTTCAATTCCGCTTCTGGCCGGTGATACTTGGGACTCCAACGTTATTCTGGCTGCTGCAGAAGGAACAGGAATCAACATCTTCGTTACAACATTCTTTGTTGAAGGTAGCACAGATGCAAAAGTTGTAAACTTTGTTGACGGATTCCGCAAATACCTGAACACAAATGCAACTGCAAAAACAAACAACGGCGGTAACGATGAAATCGCTGCTGTTTCTGCAATGGGATTCGATGCTTATTACACAGCTCTTGAAGCTCTCAAAGCTGCCGGTTCAACAAAAGGTAAAGACCTGATCAAAGTTCTGCCTTCCGTAAAATACACAGGTGTTTCCGGTGCAATCGAATTTGATGCAACAGGTGATGCAAAACGCAACGTTGCATACGTAAAGAAAGTCAACAATGCCACAGGAAAATGGGACTTTGTTGCTGTTCAGAGCGTAAAATAAGCTGATTATTCAGACTGATTCCGGTGCTTTTTGTGCCGGAACATGATCTGGGACATCATTCTTAGGCTTTTGCCGGTTTTCCGCCGGCAGAGCCCTTGTTTTTTATCAGCATGTTGCCGCTGACACGGGTTTTTCTGTGATGAACGGTAATCTGCAGATAAAAAACTAATCTGGAGAATACAAATGAACGGCTTTCTGACAAACTTGCCTTATCTTCTGGCTGGTATTTCAACCGGCGGTCAGTACGCGCTGATTGCCATTGGATACACAATGGTTTACGGCATTTTGCGTCTTATCAACTTTGCCCATGGTGACGTTTTCATGGCTGCAGGATTGATAATGGTTTATACATCGGCCACTCTGCCTTTGTATGTTTCTATTCCGGTAACGATCATTGCAACAACCCTCATCGGTTTTGCTGTAGAACGCATTGCCTACAAGCCTTTGCGAAATGCACCGCGAATGTCTGTAATGATCAGTGCCATCGGTATGTCATACTTCATCCAGAATCTGGCACTGTATGTTACCGGCGGTCTTACAAAGTATTATCCGCCAATTCCGTGGATCAGCGATTCTGTAGAGATTTTCGGAGCCATGACAAAGCGTGTTACTCTTATTACACCTTTCCTCACGATCATTCTGGTTGTGGCCCTTGTTGCACTGATTAAATACACTAAAATCGGTATGGCAATGCGTGCAGTTTCCAAAGACTTTGAAACCGCACAGCTTATGGGCATCAAAATCAATTCCGTAATCAGCATGACTTTTGTAATCGGTTCTTTCCTGGCAGCAGTCGGTTCAATCCTGTTCTTTTCAAACTACACGGGTGTTACTCCGACTGTCGGTTCAATGCCGGGTCTCAAAGCGTTCGTTGCAGCAGTTTTCGGCGGTATCGGTTCAATTCCCGGTGCGGTAATCGGTGCTTTTGTAATCGGTATTTGCGAAAACATCATCAAAGGATTGGGTTGGACAACATTCAGTGATGCATTCACTTTTGTTCTGCTGATTGTGGTTCTTATGTTCATGCCCACAGGTATTTTCGGTGAAAAATCCACCGACAAGGTTTGATTTAGGGGTTTATGATGCAAAACAAAATAAAAACTGAAGCAGACAAGAAAAGAATTCACGAAGCAGTGGTCAGTGCCATACTGATTGCTCTTCTTTTTGTGGTGCTGATCGTTCTGGAACAGATTCTGCCGCGTACCCACATGATTTTTACAGTTCTGAAAAAAGGTGCCATTTATGCACTTGTTGCAGTTTCCATGAACCTGCTCAACGGATTTACGGGACTTTTTTCACTTGGTCAGGCCGGATTTATGCTGATCGGTGCATATGTTTACGGTATTTTCACGATTCCGGTTGCTTACCGTGCTCAGGTTTATCAGTATTATGACGGCGGATTGGTCCAGTTTACGCTTCCTGTAATCGTAGCAATGATTCTTGCAGGACTTGTTGCAGCACTTTTTGCCTTTCTGATCGGTCTTCCCATTCTGCACCTTAAGTCCGACTACCTTGCAATTGCAACTTTGGGATTTGCAGAAATTATCCGTGCTTTGTTCCAGTGGGACAAACTCGGTGTGATTACCAACGGTTCGAACCTGCTGAGAAAGTATGCGATTTTCAAGAGCACTGTGTTCCCTTTTGCGGTTTCAGGTGTGTGTATCGCGATTATCGTGCTGCTTATCAATTCGACATACGGCCGTGCTTTCAAGGCAATCCGCGATGACGAAGTTGCCGCTGAAGCAATGGGCATAAATCTTGCTCACCACAAGCGCATGGCTTTTACAATCAGTTCGTTTTTTGCAGGAATAAGCGGTGCTCTGCTCGCAATGTTCCAGACTACTATTCAGGCAAGCCAGTTCAAAAGTGCAATGACCTACGAAATCCTGCTGATTGTTGTTATCGGTGGTGTAGGAAGCGTTACAGGAAGCTGCATTTCTTCTTTCCTGTTCATTGCATGTTCTGAATGGTGGCTCCGCTTCCTGGATGTTGAAACTACAATCGGCAGTTTTACAGTTCCGCTGCTGCGTCCCGGATTCCGCAAAGTTGTATTCTCAATCGTAATCATGTGTATCGTTCTGTTTTATCACCGCGGGATTATGGGTGAAAACGAATTCTCGGTTGCCGGCTTCCTAAGGTGGGTTGGTCGCAAACGTAAGAAAAGCCTTGAGAAAAAAGCTGCAAAAGCCGCAGCAAAAGAGGGAGGCGCAAAATGAGCAGTCAGGTTCTTGCACTTGAAAATGTTACTATGCAGTTTGGCGGTGTTGTTGCCGTAAACTCCCTCAGCCTTGAAGTAAACAAAGGTGAAATTGTATCTCTGATCGGACCCAACGGTGCCGGAAAAACTACAGCTTTCAACGTTGTTACCGGCGTTTATGCGCCTACCAACGGTGCGGTTTATTTCAACGGAAACAAAATCGTAGAAAACTTTCCCCGCGGAAAAATGAAGAAGATTTTTGCAGGCGCAGAACTGGGCAACTATTCTCAGCGTCTGGAACCGACTCCGGACAAAATTACAAAGCTTGGTATTGCCCGAACTTTCCAGAATATCCGTCTGTGGAGAAGTCAGTCCGTATTTGACAATGTTCTCATTGCAAAACATCTTCGCCGTACAAGCAATGTTTTTTCTGCAACATTCCGTCTCAACTACAAAGAAGAAAAGCGCCAGCGGGAAGAAACCATGGAACTGCTCCGTATTCTTGAACTGGACAACGTCAAGGATGAAAAATGTACATCTTTGCCCTATGGTCAGCAGCGAAGACTGGAAATCGCCCGCGCACTTGCCACTGAGCCAAGTCTGCTTCTGCTTGATGAACCGGCTGCAGGTATGAACCCTCAGGAAACTGACGAACTTACGGCGTTCATTGACAAAATCCGCAAAGATTTTGATCTTACAATCTTCATGATTGAACATCATATGGATTTGGTTATGGACATTTCTGACCGCATTTATGTTCTTAACTTCGGAGCTCTGATTGCTCAGGGTACGCCGGAAGAAATCCAGAACAATCCGGTTGTTATTTCCGCTTATTTGGGAGAAGACTAATATGCTTAAAATTCAGGACCTTCATGTTGCTTATGGCGGAATCAAAGCTTTGCGCGGAATCAATGTAAATGTTCCCGACGGAAAAATCGTTACGCTGATCGGTGCAAACGGTGCCGGAAAATCTACTCTTCTGCGTACGATTTCAGGACTGGTAAAGGCAGAAAGCGGATCCATCACCATTGATTCCGGAGAAAATGCCGGTAAGGAAATTATCGGTCAGCCGATCAACAAAATCTGTCAGGACGGAATTGCTCTGGTTCCGGAAGGCCGCCGTGTTTTTACGGATCTTTCCGTTCAGGAAAATCTGCGCATCGGTGCCTATCTTCGCAATGACAAAAAAGCTGTTGAAGAAGATCTTCAGTGGGTTTATGAACTGTTTCCCCGTCTTAAGGAACGCAGCTGGCAGTATGCAGGTACGCTTTCCGGCGGTGAGCAGCAGATGCTGGCTGTAGGACGCGCCCTTATGAGCCGCCCGAAACTGCTTATGATGGATGAACCTTCTTTGGGTCTTGCACCGCTTATCGTTCAGCAGATTTTCAGCATTATTACCGAAATCAACAAAAAAGGCGTGACAATTCTGCTTATTGAGCAGAATGCTAACATGGCTCTTAAGATTGCGGACATTGCCTATGTAATCGAAACCGGAGAAATCGTTCTTGAAGGTAGCGGAAGTCAGCTTCTGGAAAATGAACGGGTTCGCGAGGCTTATCTTGGCAAAAAGGCCGGCCGCTGAGGCTGGTTGTTCAGTTTGTAAAAAAAACAGGCTTTCATCGGGAACCTTGTCAAAAGCCACAGCGCATCAAGCTGCGATTGTGTTCTTGCCAAGCCCCCCCCCGATTCCGCCTGTTTTTTTTACACTTACAGGCAGCTGCATCGGTTCGGCGGGGTGGGCGCGGTTACGGATACAGATAAGATTACATTCGCAGCTTTGCCCCCTGCGTTAGTGCATGGGACTACACCCGACGGCTGTGACATGACAAATGGTCGTGCCCTCATTCCAAAAATCAATTCTTCGACGGCAAAATGTTTTGTGAAACTTTTCTTAGGATCAAATTATTGCTTTTCGTGTCAAATTACTGCTTTCCGTTGTAAATTTAGAGGAGGTAGTATAGAATGGACGGTACGGCAGCCTGAAATTCCTGGAGGGCCGTCAAAAACTCAAACTGACTGAAGAGACTATGAAGAAAGCTAACTTACTTTTACGTTACGGGGTTGCGTCTTTCGTCGGGACAATTGTTATATTCCTTATTGCCTTAAACCTGACAATGACATTCTCAAAAAACCCTGTTAATCTGGTGTATAACCAGTCTATGCAAGTAACGAACAACATTATTTCAAATAATGTCAAAGACTGGTTCAACGGCAAACTGAATGCGGTTGACATGTATCTTGGTTCCATTATGGACGAAGCAGAAGACAGTCAGGAACAGATTCTGTCTTACCTGACTTCAAAACCGATTCCGGAAGGTTTTGAATATATGATGATTGCCTGGGACAGAGAAGTGTCTCAGCATCCGGGTACGTACAACACTTTGTCCAATGGCAAAGAAAATGCTGTGGAACTGTGTTACAACTCAACATCTGACATTTCAGACAAAGAATATTATCTGGCACACCTCAAAGGTGAAGAATATTATATCGAGGATCCCCGTAAATTGAATACAGGCGTATTCGCCATGCCTTTGATGACTTCATTCAGCTACAACGATATTGAAACCGGAAAAGAAGAAACGGGCGTACTCATCGGATTCCTTGCCATTGAAGCCCTTGATAACCTTAACATACCCTTGTTCAGTACAGGTTCAGTATTCATAACAGACTCTGCTTCAAAGAATGCGATTGTCGGTGAACCGGTTGAAGACCTGTCAAAATACAGATACTTCAAGAACACTGTGCAGATTAAGAATAAGGTTTATGAAATTACAACCGTTATTACTTACTCGGAAGTAAATAATCTTATCACATTGATAGCAAACATTCTCGCGGCAGTTCTGATTCCTACTGCAATTGTCCTGACAGCTCTGATTATCGTGATGCTTCGCAAACTGATCAGGTATGCAGGTACTGTAAAGAAGAATATGGACGACCTTGTCAACGGTGATAAGGACTTGACGAAGCGTCTGCCTGTAACGAGAAAAGACGACATCACGGATATCATGTCTTCCTGCAACGGTTTTATTGATGTGATTCATACAACTGTAAAATCCATAAATGATTCAAAAGACAAGGTTGCAGAGAACTATAAACTGCTGAGCGAAAATGTAAATCAAAGTAAAGAAATCCTTTCTTCTGTTGTTGAAGAAATGAACAGTGTAAAGAAAGCAACGGAAGCTCAGCAGAATTCAGTTGAATCAACATCTTCGGCAGCAACCCAGATTTCATCAAACATCGGTTCATTGAACAGAATGGTTGAAGCTCAGGGTACTGCCATTACTGAAGCATCTGCATCCATCGAAGAAATGATCGGAAACATCGGTGCAGTTACCAAGTCTGTGCAGCATATGGCTGAGGCATTCAACAATCTTTCTTCTACAACAAAACTTGGTATCAGCAAAAACGAAAATGTGAACAACCTTCTTGAGAATGTTGTTGACAGTTCGACAGCCCTTATGGAAGCAAATAAAATAATTCAGAACATTGCTACCCAGACAAACTTGCTTGCTATGAACGCAGCTATTGAAGCGGCTCATGCAGGTAATGCCGGAAAGGGCTTTGCAGTTGTTGCTGATGAAATCAGAAAGTTGGCGGAAGACTCAGCAGTTCAGTCCAAGAAAATCGGCGACGAACTTAAAGATATTGCAACTCAGATTGATAATCTTGTACACGAAGCTTCTCTTTCAACTGAAGCATTCAATGTAGTGGGAAATGAAATTGATACGACTTACCAGCTGGTAGAAAACATTTCAAGCGCAATGAATGAACAGCAGGAAGGTTCAAAGCAGGTACTCGAAGCATTAAGCGATATGAACAACACGACTACAGAAGTCCGCAATGCTTCAAATGAAATGAGTAAGGGTTCAAACGTTATTCTCCAGACTGTAAGTGCTTTGGAAGAAGCCAACCGTGTCATGAAAAATGAGTTTGAAGGCATCGGATTATGCGTTGAACAGATGAAAGCGTCTACTGAGGCTCTTGAAAGAAACAACGCAGAACTCAGCAACAATATCAAAGAGATTGAAGGAAACGTAGACAGCTTCAAGATATAAGCGCTGTTGATCTGCTGTCTATGTATACAGTTGCATGACGACCCGGAATTTTTGAAGGCCGTCATGCAGATCCTTAGCTCATCTGCACAATCCCGAACACGCAGTCACCGGCCTTTTCGATTTTTCGGACAAGGTCGATGTAGTTCAGTTCAGTTTTCACATTGCTGCCTTTTTTCATTCGCTTACGGGAAAGGAGGCGCAGTTCTTTTTTCTTGTCATCAATGGTCTGTTCAATGGCTTCTGTCTGTAGGCGTTCTTCAGCGGTGTGTGCGGGCCGGTTTGTATGCGGTACTGTCAAAACTTAAATAATATTGAAACTCTTGTATAAATACTTAAGTTGTGCTATTCTGAATCTGCATTTATTGATGCGATGCAGTGAACATGTTTTCTCCTGCCCGCAAAACTTTCCAAGATAGAGGATGGATACAATTATGAGTGAAAAGAACCGGATTGGTGAAAAGGTACGGACAATTCGCGAGAGCCGTAAGTTGACAATTGAAGATGTTTCAGAGCGCACAAATCTTAGTGCAGAAGGCATTGAACGCATTGAAAAAGGTGAACTAATCCCCGGTCTGACTCCTCTAATCAAAATTGCCCGAGTACTAGGCGTACGTCTTGGAACATTCATGGACGATCAGGAAGATCTCGGTCCTGTACTGGTACGCTCAAAAGACAGCGAAAACCAGAACAGCGTAACACGCTTCAGTGAACGCAACAACGCCGCTTCTTCTGACCTGGACTTCTACACATTGGCTCAGAACAAAGCCGACCGTCACATGGATCCTTTTGTTATTGAAGTTTTCCCGCCGTCACATGAAGAAGTTAAACTTTCTACACACGAAGGTGAAGAATTCATTTACGTACTGGACGGAGAAATCGAAGTTATGTACGGAAAAGATGTTTATGAACTTTCTGCAGGCGACAGCATTTACTATGATTCAATTGTTGCTCACCATCTGCACGCCCGCGGTGACAAATCAGCAAAAATTCTGGCTGTTGTTTACACACCGGCATGAGGTTGAAAAATGATTGAACTTACATTAAATCAGCTTTTGCACGAAAAAGCAGCTGCGGATCCTGACCACGATTTCATGGTCTACAGTGACCGCGGACTCCGGTTTTCATACCGGGAATTCAATGAACGCGTTGATAATCTGGCCTGCGGACTTTACTCTCTGGGTGTCCGTAAAGGTGACAAAGTAGGTATTTGGGCACCAAACGTTCCGGACTGGCTTACATACATGTTTGCCTGCGCCCGTCTTGGTGCAATTGCCGTAACAGTAAACACAAGCTACAAACTTCATGAGCTGGAATATCTGGTTGATCAGGCTGACCTTTGTACACTTTGTCTTTCAAACGGTGTAAAAGATTCAAATTACGTTGAGATGATTAAAGAACTGGTTCCTGAACTTGACACCTACGAACGCGGCTGCCTCAAAAGCAAACGCTTTCCTTATCTTAAGAACGTAGTTTTCATGGGCCCCGAAAAATTCCGCGGACTTTATTCAACTCCTGAGCTTCTGCTTCTTGGACAGCATGTTGACATCAGCATCATCCGCAAGATGGAATCAGAAGTGACAAACGAAGACGTTGTAAACATGCAGTATACTTCAGGAACAACAGGTTTTCCGAAAGGTGTAATGCTCACAAGCCGCAACATCATCAATGACGGATGGATTATCGGTGAACGCATGCGCTACACCAGTGCAGAACGTGTATGTCTTCCGGTGCCTTTGTTCCACTGTTTCGGTATTGTTCTGGGTGTTATGGCCGTTCTTACTCACGGTGCAACTCATGTTCTCCTTGAAAGCTTTGATCCCCTTATTGCTCTGGCAAGTATCCACAAGGAAAAATGTACGGCAATTTACGGTGTTCCTACAATGTTCATTGCCGAGTTGAACCATCCCATGTTCAACATGTTCGACATGTCGTCACTCCGCACTGGTATTATGGCCGGTGCCGGTGTTCCTGTTGAACTGATGAAACAGGTTATCGACAAAATGCACATGCCCGAAGTAACTTCTGTTTACGGACTTACTGAAACATCACCCGGTATGACACAGAGTCACTGGAACGATACGGTTGAAGTAAAGGCTACGACAGTTGGTGACGCTTTTGAAGGAATCGATGTAAAGGTTCTGGATCCTGAGACAAACGAAGAATGTCCCGTAGGTGTTCAGGGAGAAATGTGCTGCCGCGGTTGGAACGTCATGAAGGGTTATTACAAAATGCCCGAAGCAACTGCAGAAATTATTGACGCAAACGGTTACCTGCATTCCGGTGACTTGGGTGTAAAAGATGCTGACGGAAACTTCCGCATTACAGGACGCATCAAGGACATGATTATCCGCGGCGGTGAGAATATTTATCCCCGCGAAATCGAAGAATTCCTTATTCAGATGCCTCAGATAAAAGACATTCAGGTTGCAGCAGTAAAAGACAAGAAATACGGCGAAATCACCGGTGCATTCATTATTCTTCACGAGGGCGAAACCCTTAAGGATGAGGATGTCATCGAGTTCTGCCGCGGAAAAATCAGTAAGTACAAATGGCCTCAGCTGATTATGTTCCTGGATACGTTCCCCATGACAGGAAGCGGTAAAATCCAGAAATTCAAGCTTACTGAAATGGGTACAAAGTACCGCAAAGAAGTGCTCGGACTGGAGTAATCTCTTAAAAAATGCTATTTTATCCTCATGTGGGTTCGTCCTGCATGAGGAGTTTTTTTTATGGAGCGGTACTTTCCCCTTTCAAAAAATCAGTTGAATGATATTGCAAAAAAATATCCCACCCCTTTTTATGTTTATGACGAAAAAGCCATCAACGAAAATGCAGCACGTCTTACAAAGGCTTTCAGCGTTCTTCCGGGCTTCAAAGAGCATTTTGCCGTAAAAGGCCTGCCCAATCCCTACATTCTAAAAGTACTTGCCAAACACGGATTCGGCGGCGACTGTTCAAGTTTGCCGGAACTGATTCTTTGCGAAAAAAGCGGTATCTCTGGCGAAGACATCATGTTCACCAGCAATGAAACTCCTGCAAAAGAGTATGTTTACGCTTATGAACAGGGTGCTGTAATCAATCTTGATGATATTTCCCATGTGGATTTTCTTTACGAAGCTTTGGGCAACAAAATGCCTGAACTGATCAGTTTCCGCTATAATCCGGGTCCGCTTAAGGAAGGAAACGGAATCATCGGAAAACCTGAAGAAGCAAAATACGGACTTACCCGCGAGCAGCTTTTTGAAGCTTATGACAAATGCCGCCGCCTGGGTTCAAAGCGTTTTGCACTGCATACCATGGTTGCTTCCAACGAACTGGATCCGGATTATTTTGTTGAAACAGCCCGCATCCTTTATGAACTTGTAATTGAACTGAAGGATAAAATCGACATTCAGATTGAATTCATCAATATCGGGGGCGGAATCGGTATTCCTTACAAGCCCGGTCAGAAAGCGGTGGACTACGAGTATGTTGCTTCAGAAACACGCAAAGTGTATGACAAAGTCATTCTGGAAGCTGCAAAAGCCAATCCTGAAAAAATCGGTTGTTTTGAAAAAGACGGCATCGGGTTCCACATGGAATGCAGCCGTGTGATTACAGGTCCTTACGGATATCTGGTTGCCCGCGCAATTCATGAAAAGCATATTTATCGGGAATACATCGGTCTTGATTCCTGCATGGCTGACCTGATGCGCCCCGGCATGTACGGTGCTTATCACCATGTAAGCGTGCCCGGAAAGGCTGACGTTACTGACGAAGCCGGAAATGTAAAAGCCGGTGCAGATTATCGCGTTTATGACGTTGTTGGTTCTCTTTGTGAAAACTGTGATAAGTTTGCAGTTCAGCGGCCGCTGCCTCCAATTGAAAAAGGAGATTTTGTCGTGATTCACGATGCAGGGGCTCATGGTCGTGCAATGGGATTCAACTACAATGGAAAGCTTCGTGCAGGTGAACTTCTGCTTCGCGAGGATGGTTCTGTGGTGCAGATCCGGCGGCAGGAGACTGTTGAAGATTATTTTGCGACGTTGGATTTCGGACCGTTGCAGGAGTT
>JAKSTU010000045.1 GCA_024402435.1 Treponemataceae bacterium | reverse complement strand
GTTCATTGAAACCGGTCATCCGCCATTGAAAGCATGGTATACTATTCAGAGCATGGCCTACAAAAAAGGAGACACCTGTCACTTATCACCTATCCCCTGTCACTTATCCCCTATCACCTATTCCCTGTTTCCTGAAAAAAAACGGTCTGCCATGTCCATCACCTGAGCATGAGTCTGATTAAGAATATCTTTGTCCAGATTGTCAAACCATGGAATCAGAATATCATCAGGAATGTCTCCGCCGTAGTCTTCCCGCATCTGATCCAGAATCGAATTCTTTTCGGCAGCATAAGCAATTTTTTCCTCAGTATTCATGAACGTGCTGTGTCTGTTGCGACCTTCCTGATCATAAACGAAATACTGAACTGAAGGATTCGTGATTTTCTTTTGCTGAGAAATGATGGAAGAAGTGTCGAATCCGATTATTTCATCATCAGTTCCGTGAGTTACAAGAACCGGAATTCCGGCTTTGTTGATTCCGTCAACTGCAGAAAGACCTGCATATTTTCCGAAAGTGAAAAAGTTTGACATGGCGACAAAAGGCTGAAGAAGATAAGCCCATCCGCCGAACATGTCACGTGAAGATTCAAGCAGCTGAGCTGTAGCCTTATAATATCCGGACATTGATACAACAGCTTTTACATCATGTTTGAAATTGAGAACAGCAGCACTGGCAAAACCGCCCCAACTGTGTCCCATAACGAAAATCGGGAGAGCGGACAGTTCAGGATCATTTTCTGCAAAGGTAAGCGCTTTGTCCAAATCCAAAGCAGACTGGACAAGACCAACGGTTCCTTCGCCTTCACTTGAGCAGGAGCCGGTTGCATCATAGGCGAAAACCTGCCAACCTCTGTCCACCATTCCAAGAATCAGGGAAATATAGTTTTCATGGCCGCCGCCGATTCCGTGGGCAAAAACAATTGTTCCTTTGGGATTTTCTGCATTGTAGACCCATCCGTTGAGCTTATTTTTGCCGGACATGAAAGACACAGGCCTTCGTGAATAATCATCCTGATAATAATCAAAAAAAACGTTTGTCGAATAAGGTCCTGTTCTGTATGATCCGCGCCCGAAATTCTTTTTAAGTTCATTTGATGTAAAAACTGAAACAACAATGAGCAAAGCGGCAAAAAGACCAATTACTGCCCAGAAAACTACTTTCTTCAAAACTTTTGAACGGCTTTTCATACTCTGATTATAAGTACCTGATGTTTTCAGTGCAACATATTTGATATAATCGGCCCATGAGCATGAGAAAAGATTATCAGAACCTGAGCGAAGACCATTTTTTCGTTTTTCAGGGCAAAAACATTCTTGTAACAGAAAATCACTCAGTTGCGGGGCGCAATGCTTTTGAGCAGTGCATTGACAGCGGAACCGCTACTGATTATTTTGCCGAACCAGAACAGCAGCTTGCAGGCATGATGGTCGGCAACAATGCACAGCCGCCGGAAGGCTTTAAATTTGTTCCCCTTAGAAGCATTTTCGCAGGGAACCATGAACATTCATCGCTGGCAGCAAGAGCACACGGTCTTTTGGAATGGCGGGCAACAGAACATTTCTGCAGATTCTGCGGTTCTCCCCTTGAAGACGATTCATTTTTTACTGCACGGACATGCACTTCCTGCAAAAAAATCTGGTTTCCGCAAATTGCGCCCTGCATCATTGTGCTTGTAAAAAAAGAGGACAAAATCCTTCTTGCAAAACACGTGATGCGTCCGGATTTCTACACATGCATTGCAGGTTTTATGGAACCCGGCGAAACGGCAGAAGAATGTGTTGCGCGGGAAGTACTTGAAGAAACGGGTATTATCGTTAAAAATGTGCGATATGCAAAAAGCCAGAGCTGGCCGTTCCCGAATCAGCTGATGCTCGGCTTTTATGCTGAATACGATTCCGGTGAAATCCGTGTGCAAGAGGATGAACTTGCCGAAGCACTGTGGTTTTCGCCTGATGAACTTCCGGTTGTTCCGCCGGAGGGTTCTCTTGCATGGGAACTGATTCACGGGATTGCATGAAACAAAAATATTTTTTGAATGAACTTGATTTTTTAGAGGAGATGAAACATGAACAAGAAAAAACGTGTTTTCAATGTAATGATTATTGCAGGTCTTTTTGTTCTGACTGCAGTATTTACTTCCTGCGGTACCAAACCTGAGCAGGAAAAGCCGCCTGTTGTAGAACAGGTGCCGGGTGGAACTTCCGGAGAAATTCTGCCGCCGGAAACAGAACCGGTTATTGAACAGCAGCCGGTTGTGACAGAGCAGACAGGAGAACAGCAGTCCGGGCAGACACAAGAACCCGACGAGAATTCTCAGATTACAGAGGAACCTGAAGTGTCTTTTTACACGATGATAACACCTGAAGAAATTCTCGGTGAATGGAAATTGTACGAAATGAAGGAAGAAAATGTTGTCTATGAACACAACGGACTTGTAGACATTCTCTTCACCAAAGACGATTTGTCCGGCTACACCGGTGTGAACTACTACAACGGCGAATACCGCATTTCAAAGGAATTCATCGAATTCGGAGCCATTGCATGTACACGCAGAGCAGGCGCACCTGAAGACATGGACTGCGAAATGAACTTTCTGCGGATTTTCAACAGCTGCACACACATCGGAATGATTTACGAATTCGAACACGAAATGCTGTTCCTTTACAATCCGGATAAAAACACTTCCCTGCAGTTCGTCCGCTGATTTTATAGTTATAAGTGTTTGAATGTACTATCAGAAAAATCGCGCCAAATCGCCACGCTGAAGGTAATAAGTATCGACTGCGTACATTTTCCTTCGTAAAATGTACTTGTCAACCTTCAGAGTGGCTTTGTTGTCGCTGGATTTTTCTTGCCGTACATTCACGATTTTTAGGTTTGATAAAATTTGGTTTCTGACAAAACACTACCAGTCAGTCAGCGACTGCCAAAACCGCTAGCTAGCGTCGCTACACTCGCAGGTCGGCAAAGTGAAGAGCGAAAACTTGGAGCTCTGAAGCATTCCGACCTGCGAGTGTTTTTGTCAGCCTCTGCCTTCCTTCCCGTTTTTTAAACAATCTTTTACTGCCCATGCCAGGATAATCACAAAAAAAAGACTGCGTCAGATTGAGAAACAAAGTGAAGAACACTTCACGGCTCAAGCTGCTGCAGTCTTTTTTTTGACTCGGCCTTGTTTATTAAAGAATGCCCAAACGGTCAAGAGGCCAGAAACGTATTGAAGGACAGCCCAAAATCCGTGATCCGCTTACATACTGCGGTTCAACATAGGATGTGTAGCGTACGGAACGGGAATCGCATTCTGTAAGATTGATTACAGTTTCTTCATAAGAATGGCGCATGTCCAATGAATTGAAACGGTTGTCACCCATCATGAAGTAATTGTTTTCAGGAATGTACTGAGGATTTCCCTGTGCATCATTTGCAGGGAACACAGGCATGTTCCGTCCGTTCATCAGATTGCAGTAAAGATACAGTTTGCTCGCTTCTTCAAAATAAGCTTTGCGCAAAGGATCCTGAGTCCGCAATGCTGCATTTCCGTCAAAATAGAATTCCATGCTGCGGACCACAATTCTTGCAAAACAGCGTTTGATCATAATATTCAGGCGATAACAGGATTCGTCATAAAGATTGCCGTTTACATAACCTGTTCCGTTGTTTTTGAGCGTTTTGTAATCATTTGTCCAGTCGGAAACAAAAAGCTTGAACCATTCAGCACCGCCTTTTACAGTCAGGAATTTTGAAGTATAACTTTCGGCCTTGTTCAGAAGAGGCAGCACTTCAAAATCGTTTTTGCCCAAAAGTTCAGGAACAGCTTCACCGGCCTTGAGTGCAAGTTCCGGCTGCATGATGTTGCGCATGCGGACAAAAGCATCAGCCAGTTCAAGACATTCAGAAGCCGCTTCTTCATAGTCAAAGGCATTGCGGAGTTTTTCAACTTCAATCATTGTTTCATACTGCTTCTGTTCAAGAGGAATGTATTCCACTTTGCTCTTTGTGTCAGAATCCAGCTGATTCAGATTCCATGCAACCCATTCTTCGGAAACAGGTTCGAATTTGTCAGAATCGGCAGTGCGGGCATAAAGAATGCCGTCCTGCATCATAAGCTGTTCGCCGGGAAGTCCCGTGACGCGTTTTACAAGAGGATCCGCTTTGTAAGTGCCGTCCGGCTCAACATTCAGGTTGACCAATGTAAAAGTTACTGTATAAACAAGCTGTGACAAAAAGGATTTTACTTCATCCTGACGGCCGGAACTGTAGTGAGGATTGCGGAATACAACAATGTCTCCGCGCTTGTAAGTCCTGAGCTGCGGGATTCCCACATCAGACAGGGGGAACTTCGGTCCGCTTGTGAATTTGCCTACCACAACCCGGTCCTTAATCAGGAACTGAGGCACCATACTTTCTGAAGGGATTTCGTACAGCTGGAAAATGAATGTGTTGATAAGAGCAACGATGAATGCGGCCTGAATGAAGGCGTCAATCCAGCCGAAGATTTCAAACAGAACTTTTTCTGCTACAGGAGCTTTTCTTGTTTCAACAACTTCTTTAAGCGAATCAAAATCAGCATTCTGTGCGAAAACCCGTTTGGGATTGAGGAAAAACAGTGAAACCATGGAAGCAACTGTGAGCAGAACCCAAAGAAGCACACAAATCAGGTCATACCAGTGCTCTGTTCCGTTTGCGCCTGCACGGCGGAAGACAAAGGAAAGCAGTGTCACGAAAGGTGCATACTCATACATTTTGCGGACCGCTGAATAAAACTGCCAGCTTTTCTTGCGGAACAGTCCCAAAAAGATCAGCAGTCCCTGTGCCACCGCGAACACAAGTGAAAGCGGCAGAGCAACAAGTGCAATATCAGAAGAAAAAGTAATCTGAAAAACAGAAAAAACCAGACACAATACAATTGCGGCAACATTTGAGATTAAAAGCTTCTTTGACATAACACAGAATATATCGGAAAAACCCGACATAGACTAGAGAAAAACTGCGCAAAGCCCCGCACTCCACCCCGCCCCCGCAAAGTTTATTGAATCCCCTATCAGCATAAGTCTTTTGGACATGCGGAGGAAAAAACGGGCGCACGTGTGAGTTTGTGCAAAGCACAACTCCACGCCCGTCTGTAAAGTTTATAGAAACATCCTCCAACAGTTGTCTTCCGGGCATGCGGAGTCGGAATCCAAGGACACCTGTGAGCTTGTGCGCAGCACAACTCCACGCCCGTCTGTAAAGTTTATAGAAACATCCTCCAACAGTTGTCTTCCGGGCATGCGGAGTCGGAATCCAAGGACACGTGTGAGTTTGTACGCAGTACAACCCGAACACAGTGTCCTGATTCCGACGGAAGCATGTCCTACCCGCGCCTGCAAAGTTTATAAAATTCCCTGTCAGCGTGTGTCTTTTGGACATGCGGAGGAAAAAACGGGCGCACGTGTGAGTTTGTGCGCAGCACAACCCGAACAAAGTGCCCCGTTTTTTCCGGAAGCATGTCCAAAAGACCAAAACTAAAAAAAATCATTTTTTTCTATAAACTTTGACTTTTTTCTTCCGATAGAAGTAAAGAGTGCCCGTCCATTGACAGACGCACTGCGGAGGTATTTGTGGCTTATCCAAACGCATATTCTGCGTATAAAGAAACCGGCGTAAAAACTGCCAGTCAAGGCAAACTTATTCTTATGCTCTACGATGAAGTTGACCGACAGCTTGACACTGCTGAATCATATTTTGATGAAAACAGCAAAGTCAAACCCGGACTGATCGAAAAACTCAATTCATGCATTGTCAAATCACAAGAAATCATAACAGAACTGATGATTTCCCTGGACATGGACAGAGGCGGTGAAGTTGCAAAAAACCTTATGTCACTTTACGTGTTCTTCAACAGACAGCTTATGTCTGCAAACATCAGTCATGACAAGACAAAAATCACTTCAGTCAAATCCATGATGAACGAACTGTACACCGCATGGAAGACAGCAGTTGCAACAACTGCTCCGGTTTCAGCTCCGAGCATCAGAACAAATATCAATATAAACGGGTAAACATTATGGCAAAAGAACTGACACAGGATGAGATCAACGAAAGAATTGCTATTTTACGGCGTTTCCGCACATTGCTAGAACAGCAGCGGAACAAATTCAAGGAATACCTGACAGTTCTTGAGCAGCAGGAATCCCGCATCAATGAAGACAATTCGTCTTCAGTCCTTGCCCACTCTCTTCTTGAAGAACAGATTGTGGACAACATCGGAAGTCTGCAGAAAGTGATTGCGCCACTTGAAAAACTGTATGAAGAATCTGCAATGAAAAACGAAGACTACGGACTTTTTGCAAACGAAGCAAAGATGATTCCGTCAATCAAAAACGATCTTGAGCATCTTCAGCAGGCAGTTCAGGAACAGAACCGCAAGAATGCTCAGCTTCTCAAACTTCATCTGGAACAGATGACCACTACGACTGTACCGATCATCAATCCTTACAGAGGCAGTCATTCTGTTTACGCACAGACAAAGCACACTGCATCAATGGTAAACATTCAGGGCTGATTCAGATACCGATTTTTACAAAAGAAAAAGGCTTTCAGAGCACCACACTGCCATTTGCAGATCGTGCCCGGAAAGCCTTTATTTTTTCGGGAATATTTCTTTATTTTTCAGCCGGATTCTATTCCAGATTCAGATGCTTTCTGTTGATAAGATAACATCCCAGGAACAGAAGCACTCCCACGGCCAAACACATGCCCCAAAAAGTCCACATCACCAAAGGCGGATAAAATGACAGATCCGTGCGTGTAATCTCAATATTAACAACCCTTCTGACAAACAGGCGGGTTACAGACGTGCTTATGAACATCAGAAGAAACTGAAGTCCGATTCCTGTCAAAATCGAAACTGCCTTGCGGTTTTTTGTGCTCAACTGGCCCACTGCCATACAGAAGAAGATGAAAAGCAAGGATGTAAGAACACCGATTGCAAAAAACAGCAGAACATACAGGATGAGCTGAGCTGCACTGATTCCGGTCTTGGAATAAAGCATTTTTGCCATCAGGCTCCACTCTACTCTGTTCAGTGAGGCGAAAAATTCACCGCCTGTTATTGAGTTGATTACCAGCATTCCGGCACCGATACATACCAGTGTCGTTGCAACAATCCACGCAAAGGACACAATCAGTTTTGAACCCAGAAGTTCCAGTTCATTTGCCGGCAGCGTATGCGTCAGATAACCGCGCAGACTGTACATTGTCTTGTAGTATGACTCACACTGCTGTACGAATACGATGATGTAAATTGAAAAGATTGAAAGCATGAACACAACTTCAATCAGGACTGCTGCAACAGAAGCATTCAGATTGTTGCTGTTTGCATAACTTATGGTGTTTCCGGCAGCAAATCCGAAAACCGTTACTAATATTACCACAGCCAGAAGAGTCAGCATCTGTCTGGCTGAATTTTTGAACTCATGTTTAATCAGTTTTCCTAACATGAAAAAACCTCCCTGAACAATGCATCAACAGATTTTCCTTCTTTTTCGCGGATGTCATCCACAGAAGACTGAAGAAGGATTTTTCCTTCGCGGATAAAAAGCACTTCGTCAAGAATGCTTTCCACATCTGAAATCAGATGCGTAGAAATCAATATTGCAGCATTGGGATCGTAATTTGAAATGATTACATTCAGTATGTAGTCACGTGCAGCCGGATCAACACCCGCAATGGGTTCGTCAAGAACATAAAGCTTTGCCCTGCGGCTCATGACCAGAATCAGCTGAACCTTCTCTTTTGTTCCCTTGGACATTGTTTTAAGGCGGTCCTTGGGGTTTATGTTCAGACGGGAAAGCATGTCATAAGCCCGTTTTGAATCAAAATCATCATAAAAATCGTCAAAAAAATCGATAACTTCCCGAACTGACTGGTTCATGTTCAAGTATGTCTGGTCAGGCAGGTAAGAAACGATTTTTTTGCTTTCCGGCCCAACAGGAAGCCCGTTTATCAGAACAGAACCTGAAGTCGGTTCCAGAAGTCCGTTAAGCATTTTGATCAGCGTTGTTTTTCCGCTTCCGTTCGGTCCGAGAAGCCCGATAATGTGACCGCCTTCAATATTCATCGTCATATTGTCAACGGCAGTTTTTGTCCCGAACTTTTTTGTAAGTCCGTCAAGTGCAATCAAAGTTGCCATTTTCCGTTTTTCTCCTGTTATTTGTTTTTTTCTTCAAGAATTGATTTCAGAAGACTTACCATATCTTCATTTGAAAAACCCAGTTTTTTCATGTGTCCCACAAGTTCTTCCATTTTTCCGCGGGCCAAAGACGCGCGCAGTTCCTCAATCATCGCAATATCCTCCGAAATAAATCGTCCTGAAGTTCTTTGTGAATAAACCAGTCCGTCCCGCTCCAGTTCCGCAAACGCTTTCTGCATCGTGTTGGGATTGACTGCAGCCTCACTTGCAAGGTCGCGGACAGAAGGCAGTTTATCACCGGGTTTGTACACACCCGACACAATGTCCAGCTTAATCCGCTCAATAATCTGTGCAAAAATAGGCCTGTCGGAATCAAGATTCCATGCCATTAAACACCTCCAGCATGTACCCTTTCGGGTTTGTGTTGTATTACTGTAATACTGTATTAAGTGCATAATACACTCATACATTTATTGTGTCAATACAGTAATACAATTTTTTTTAACAACCGCAAAAAAAAAGGACTCCCTTCAAGGAGTCCTCTCAATTGTCTGAATTCCGGCGACAGTGCAGTTTTTTTTAACGGAATCAATATCCTTTGCGCTTCTTTCCGCAAAGCATGTTCTGATAACAGCGGATACATCCGGGGAACATTCCGTCTTCACTTTCGTAAATTGCACGGCGGAATTTGTTGGCACGTTCACCGTTGTAAATTTCCGCAAAAGTCTGATCCTTGATGTTGCCCAGAATGTAATCCGTGTAGTCTGCACAGAAGTGAACATCACCGTTGAAGTTGATGTCTGCCTGGCACCAGGGAACAATACAGTGGTCACGGACAGGAATATCCAGACGGGAATAGTATTCATTGATTTTTTCAGGATTCAGGGCAGGAACAGTGATTGAAACATCACCGTAATCCGTTGAATGGATTTTCTGCAGGATGTCGTACAGTTTGTGTCCGTCAATATTCTCGTTGAATCCTGTGTTGTAAGCTTCAAGACAGTCAATATCCGTATCCAGTTTTTCCTTCATGTACTTTTTCTGCTTTGCAACGATTTCATCATTTGTGTATGTACCAAGGTTGTAGATATGGAAATCCAGTTTGAATTCCTTGCTTGCCTCTGCCAGTTCCGAAAGTGTCTCATAGTTTTTGTTGGTAACTGTCGTAACAACTGCAAGATGGGGCTTCTTTTTGCCGGTACGTTCTTTTACGGCATTCAGTGCTTTGAAACCGGCAATTACTTTGTCGTAAGAACCTTTGCCTCGGATATCATCATTTACTTCGCGGAATGCATCCAGTGAAACAAAGATTACATCAGGGTTCGCATCAATTATTTCCTCTGCGTATTTTTCAAGCAGAGTACCGTTTGTATTGATTGCAACAAACATGTCTTTTGACTTGATGTATTTTACAAGGGGAATGAAATCAGGATAGAGGAACGGTTCTCCGCCCCACAAGTACCAGACGACCTTTTTGGGAGCCAGTTCGTCTACAACTTTTTTCCAGGTGTCCAAAGGCAGAATTGTCTTTGCAGCTTCCTGTCCGGCCACACCGCGAAAGTAACCTTTTACACCGCGCTGTCCGCACATTTTGCACTGAAGATTGCAGACGGGAGTAAGCTTCAGATAAACCAGACAGAAGTTTTTCATATGGTCATAACCTTCAAAGTGCTTTTTCTTTGCACGGGTAATTCCCATTTTAAGAAAGCCTCTGAGCATCTGCATGGCACCATGGAAGTCATTTTTTAGAAGTCTTGGAACAACCGAAATATTTGTTTTCATGAACAATCCTTTTAAGTTTTTTGCGGATATAAATCCTTTGTTATTTTCTTGAATCTTTTGTCATGGAACTGATTGATTTTTCAAGAATCCATGCAAGGAAATTCTTCGGAATGAGACCCGAAAAGAAAGCTGCACATTTATTGGAGAAACCTGCACGGACATAACTGCGTTTGTGCATTACCGAACTGACTGCACATTTTGCAACTGCTCTTGCACTCATTCCGTTTCTGTAAGAAAATTTCTTGTATTTTTCGGAAGTGATTCCACAACTGTTGTCAAAATCCGTACGGATATAACCGGGCTGACAGCAAGTAACATTGACTCCGTACTTTTTCATTTCATGGCGAAGTCCCAAAGAATAGGTAAGAACGTAAGTTTTGCTGGCCGCATAAGAAGCAAAATAAGCAGTAGGCTGATTTCCGGCAATGGAACCCAGATTGAGGATATCGCCGCTTCCTCGCTGAGCCATGTCACTTCCGAAAAGATAGCAGAGCTTTGTAAGCGCATCAATATTCAGGTGCAGCATTCCGACCACTCTGTCAGCAAGAGCAATGCTTTCGCCGAAAAGGCCGCAGCCTGCATTGTTGATAAGCATATCCGGATTCAGATTGTTTGATTTGCAGTAGTCATGCAATTTTTCAGGACCGTCTGCAGAAGCAAGATCCACAGGACAGATTTTTACACTGACGCCATATTTGGCAGAAAGATCAGAAGCAATATCAGCAAGCTTGTTTTCAGAACGGGCCGCCAAAACCAAATCCCATTTTTTAGATGCCATGATGTCTGCAATCTCTTTTCCGACTCCAGCAGAGGCACCTGTTATTACAACGAGTTTACTCATGTTGTGATTGTACAATGAAATCTGATTTTTTTCAAACTACCGCTTTTTTCCGCTTTTTACTGCTTTGTCGCGAAAACATGATAGTTCATTTCGGGGAAAATGTTGTGCTGTTTTTCCATGCGGGTAAGCCATTCTGTGCTTATTGCATTTGATCCCAGTGATTCATACACGGTTGAGAACGCGGCAACGCTTTCTTTGAAACGGAATTCCGCATAATCCGGATGATCTCCGCCCAAAACCATGCGGGGCCAGTCCGCTGACATGGCAAGAAGCACTTCCTTTGCAGCCAGATTCAATGAGCGCTCTTTGAGTCCTGTGTCGTCCGTAAAACGGGCCGCAAGATCAATCATGCGTTCGCAGGCTTTACGCACATAGCGCAGCATCCAGCTGTTGGCATTGTCCAAAAGGTTTTCGCCATAACCGGTGCCTTCGCTTGAACTTGGAAAAGGCTCCACTTTTTCAAGATTGAACTGCTGTCCGATCAGTTCGGAATACAATGCAAGTTCAATGTCTTCATTGAAGGCCACTTTGCGCATGACCTGCTCAAGGAAAGTGATTCCTTCGTACCAGTTGGTACCGAAATCTTCTATATTATAAGTACAGACATCGCAGACATCTGTCTCGCAGAGCATTGCAGCTTTTTCAAGTTTCTGGACTTTGTTCTGAACAAAGTTTTCCGCATCGGTAACAGCCTGAGTCAAAGCATCTTCCTGGCTGTAAACTTTGCCGTCTTCTTTGCAGGAATAACGGTAACCGGTTCCTACGCGGACATTTGTGGCACCGAAATTCGTCTTGAAATAATCGTCATCGCACTCAAAACCGATATCAGCTTCCTGATTGCGGTAAACAGAAGTGTTTGCGCATTCAAGACCGTTCTCTTTGTCACGGGCAAAAAGCACCAGAGAATTCCGTGTTCTTGCAGGAGAAAAAATCCCGTTTCTGGGCTGGGGTGTTCCGAAAAGAAGCCCGTGAGTATCAAGAACGGTGTAATTGAATCCGTAAGGCCGGATGATCCATTCCAAAGCCGGTGCATAACCCATGTTCGGAAGCCAGAAACCTTCCGGAGCAACACCGAAATATTTTTTGTGGAACTGAAGCCCTGTCTCTACCTGAGCCTGAATTGCCTCGGGAATGTCCATGTAATGAGGAAAAAAGGCGGGAGTGGCACTGGTAGCCAAAAACTCAATATTTCCACGGCGGGCAAAATAAATGAATTTGGAAAGAATGTCCTGATTCAATGTCTCCTGAAAATCCCGGAGATTTCTTTTTGCGCGGGCCAGATAAAGCTGAGCCAAAGCAAGTTTGTCAGGATCATTTTTGCAGCGTTCAACTTCTGCTTCTCCAAGACACACGATTTTTGTCTGCCATTCAATATACTGAAGCTGAATCTGCGGATCAGAGAGCATTTCGCACACGACAGGCGAAATGACCATATTTACTTTGAATGCAATGCCTTCTGCTTCAAGGTCAGCAAACATATTCAAAAGCGGAAGATAAGTCTGTGAAATTGCTGTAAATAAAATCTCGTTTTTTGAATAATTTTCATCTGCCTGATCCACGTGCCGGATAAAAGGCTCCTGTGCAACAATGGTCATAACCAGTGATTTTTTAGACATTTTCTATCCCCTCTCGTCAAACATCGAAAACCTTACGAAAAAGAATGCCGATGGTTCTGATAGTGTGTTTTAAGCAAATCATCAAGGCCGGAAAGCTGCATTATAGGTGAAAGTTCTTTCTGCATGGTCACGGTGCTGATTTCAGGACATCCCTGAGGAATGCGGATTACAGCGGATTTTGCAAGAAGCCGCGGTTTTGCGTTCCGGAACTCGGCGCACAGATCGATGCGGCAGAAACTTTCGGAACTGGGCAGAAGCACATACTGTTCCCGGTCAGAAAGAGCAACTGAAATATCAAATGATTCTGTCGGTCTGTCAGAAGCGGCAGTTTCAAGGAAAGAAACGCGGAGCACCACTGATTCAAAAGCAGGATGGTGTCTGATTTCAGAGCGCTCTGCCTCGCTGATTTCCCAGTAAACGTAGCACCAGACCGGATTGCGCATGATTGCACAGATCATCGTCTCGTTGTAGTGGTCCGGAAGATCGATTGTTTCCGGCATTGATTCAGCAATCTGAATCGTATCTTTTTCGGAATCAGCCATATCTTCTGCCGCTTCGAGAAGCTCTCCGATAATAAAGCGGCGGTTCAAATTGTCAGGAATGTCTATGCCGTATTCATCTGCCAAAGCAAACAATTCAGAAGAAGAAAGGGTTTCCAAATACGAGCGTGTTACAAGCGCAGTGTCCATAAGCACAACCATGATGTACATAAAATCGAGTCTTGTCAATATAAAGTTTCTTACATTGTGCCCGCATGAACGCCGAGTTTTGTGAATACACTCTGAAAAAGTAAAAAAATAACGGAACGAAGTCGGAGTGCTGACAGTAAATCCTGTCATCCTGAGCCCAGCAAGCCTGTCCCCAAAAAACCATCAAACCTGTCAGCAAAACCCATATAACCTGACACAAATAGCCCAGCAAGCCTGTCATCCTGAGCCCAGTCGAAGGATCTTTTCACTTCTTTACAATAATCCCATAGTGAACTAAAATATCACGCCCGACTTCTTTTCAGATCAGAGGATTTTGTGTTTCTTAAAAGTCTTGATATATTTGGTTTCAAATCATTCGCCGACCGCACTCATGTAGAATTTGCCGACGGAATTACGGCACTTCTTGGTCCAAACGGCTGCGGAAAGAGTAACGTTGTTGATGCAGTAAAATGGGTTTTGGGTGAACAGAGCGCCAAAAACATGCGTGCCGAAAAAATGGAAGACGTTATTTTCAACGGTACGGAAACCCGAAAAGCTCTCAACGTTGCAGAAGTTACTCTCACAATTTCCAACGAAGCAGGCCTTCTTCCGCTTGACATAAGCGAAATCACCATCAGACGCCGTCTTTACCGCTCAGGCGAAGCTGAATACTGGATCAACGGAACTCAGTGCAAACAGAAAGACGTGCGTGAACTTTTCTGGGACACCGGTGTCGGAAAAGCAGCCTATTCCGTAATGGAACAGGGAAAAATCGACCAGATTCTTTCAAGCAAACCGGAAGACCGCCGCTATGTTTTTGAAGAAGCAGCAGGAATCACCCGCTATAAGGCACGCCGTGCAGAAGCCGAGCGCAAACTTGAACGCACAGAAGAAAACATGAAGCAGGTTGACGGAATTCTTGGAGAAGTCAAACGTTCCTACGACCAGCTGAAAGTTCAGGCCGAAAAGACAACACAATACCGAACTCTCAGAGAAGAAGTTTTCAATCTTGAACTGGACATAAATCTGCTTAAACTGAAAGGTTTTCTGCAGGACAAGGCCAATTATTCAGACAAAATCAAAAAAGCGGAAGAAAAACGCACAGAAATCCGGGAATACCTTGATGCGCTGAATTCTCAGCTTGAAGAGCACATGGACGAAGTTAACTCCATGCAGAATCAGGTTGTGGCTCTTCAGAAAGAGATTTTCGGTCTGGCAGTTGAAAAAAACGAAAAAGAAAAACAGTCCAAACTTCTGAACGAGCGTCAGGCAGAAGCAAAGCAGAAAATCAGCGTGATTGAAGGACGCAAAGCTTCTGTTGAAGAACGGGTCGAATCATTGCGGGAAGATGTTGACAATCAGGAAGTGACGCTTCACGACCTTAACCGCCGGCTTTCTGAAGTTGCCGGAAACATCCGTGCCTTTGAAGACAACATTACCCTTGCAAGCAACCGCATTACCGACAACGACAGACAGGCCGCAAGCTATCAGGCACAGATTGCGGAACTTGACATAGAACGCGGCAAACTCAAGACTGAACTTGATTCCCTTACTGACGACATTGTTACACAGCTTGATTCCCGTCTTAAGGACGCCGGCTATTCATCAAACGCACGCCAGCAGGCAGAAGAAAAAGTTCAGACACTGGTGGGCAAAATCAAAGTAATTGCAAAAGGACGCAAAGATCTTTTTACAGACTTCAGATCACTCAAAAGTCCTTCCGAATCAGATGTGGCAAAATTTCTGGAAAACGGCGTAAATTCCTTTGAAGAAATTGAAAGCCTTCTTCTTGAACTTGACGAAGCCGTTGCCTCCTACGCAAAAACAACGCCTTCCTTTATCGATGATTTTCTTTCACCTGAAGGAATCATTACGCAGAAACGCGCAATTGATGCAAAAATATCCGACAACCGGCATTCTGTTCAGGAAAAGCGCGGAAAAATCGATTCGCTCAAAGCAGAAAACACAGATCTGATCAAAAAAATCGATGAATACAAGGCCACATTGCAGGAAATGCGGATCAATCAGGCTCAGATGCAGACCCAGGTAAAAGCAGCCGAAGAACAGAGCCGCATTCTCAAACGTGAACTTGCCAGCACGGAAGCTTCTCTTCACGAACTGGAAAATGAACTTTTCAACGAGGAAAAACGACTTGAAGACATAAGTGATCAGGTTGTGGAAATTCAGGGCGAACTTGCTTCCATCGAACGGAAAGGTTTCAAACTTACTGACGAACTTACTTCTCTCGAAAATGACATTGCATCACGGAACAGCGATGTTTCAAGCAAACAGAACGAAGTAAAGTCAAAAACTCAGGAACTGGCAAAATGTCAGTCAGAAATTGAACGCTACACTTTGGATTCTGCCACATCAGAAACAGAAATCCGCAACATAAAAGAACACTTCAGAGAAAACCATTCACGGGAACTGATGGAATTTGAAGAACGGATGTACACGATTATCCGTCCTACTTCCGAGCTGCGTGAAGAACTTGCAGAAAAACGGCAGGCACTCAAGTCAGTAGGCAGCGTAAACCTGATGGCAATTGAAGAATTTGCGGAAACAAAGGAACGCTTTGATTTTCTCGTTGCACAGATTTCAGACCTTGAAAAAGCCCGTGACGATCTTCGCCGCATAACTGAGGAAATCCGTGCCGAAAGTACGGAACAGTTCCTCAACACTTACAACAAAATCAAGAAAAACTTCCATAATATGTTCCGCAGACTTTTCGGCGGTGGACGTGCAGAGCTTAAACTGCTGAATCCGCAGAACGTACTGGAATCAGGAATCGACATTTTTGCCCAGCCGCCCGGAAAAAAGCTGGAAAACATTGCTTTGCTTTCAGGTGGTGAAAAAACCATGACAGCTGTTGCACTCATGTTCGCAACTTACATGGTCCGGCCATCACCTTTCTGTCTGCTTGACGAAATTGATGCAGCCCTTGACGAACAGAACGTTCTCCGCTTTGTTCAGACCCTCAGGGACTTCGGAAATGTAAGCCAGTACATTGTAATCACCCACAACAAAAAAACTGTTGCCGGTGCAGGTACAATGCTGGGTGTTACAATGGAAGAATCCGGAATCAGCAAAGTCATTACGATCAAACTGGAAGAAAACGGAAAAATCATTCTGCCGGAAAGCGAACATTTTGAGGAAGAAGATGTGGCTCCGGAGACAGATGTCTACATTCCGCCTCATCCGCCCAAGCGAAATCACGGACACAATTACGCGTCCGGTCTGATTGTTGAGCATTCACAAAAAACCACACCGGAAGGTTCTGCTGATGGCCAGTCTGTTTGATTCCATAAAAGACGGATTCTACACAGTTGCCGACGGGGTGTCTGCTTTTGTTACTGATCTGTGGCAGAACAAGAAGCCTGTTTTTATCGCAATTTGTGCACTTATCCTTCTAGTTGTAATCTTGCTCATTTTTCTTTGTTTCTCTATAGACAGTACACAGCCTGTTTATAAAGCGGCGGAAAAAACAGAAGTTTCTGACTTTGTGTATTTTCCCGACATTCCGGAAATTCCTGACGAATACGGAACTGACCGCCAGACTCCTGACCACTGGTCTGACGCTGATGTTGAAAAGTGGTTCTCGGAACCTGATGATTCCATGCTCAAATCTTTGAGCAATGCAAATACATTACGGATACAAAAACTTTTGGAGGCTGCTCCGTGAAATTTTCTAAAGTTAAAATCATTTCAGCATTGACTGTACTTTCTTTTTCTGTTTTTTCTCTTAATGCAGAATCAGAGGATTCATTTTCAATCACTTCATCGGCAGAAACTGACAGCGGAGAAATTTCCGTTATTGAAGAATATGCAGGTTCTGTCTCCGAAACGGAACTTTTGACTGACGAAGGAATTGAGTTGTCAGAGGCTGAATCTGTTCCGGCAGAAACTGTTGGGAATGGCGCAGTTTTGTCCGCAACCGAAGCAGTTGGTTCTGTTGCCGATGAAAACATGGGCGAAGTTTTGCCCGCAACCGAAACCGCTGCTGAAAACGCAGAAGCAGCTTTGTCCGCCCCGGAAACAGCTTTGTCTGCGCCCGCCGGTGTGGAAGACACGGAAACAGCTTTGTCCGAACCTGAAACAGCTTTGTCTGCGCCCGCCGGTGCTGACAATTCCGACCAGCTGACAGAAAGCGCAGAAACTGCGGCAAACGGTGTGCCCGCTGATGAAAGCGCCACCGAAGTTTTGCCTGCGCCCGCCGGTGTGGAAGACACGGAAACAGCTTTGTCTGCGCCCGCCAGTGCTGACAGTTCCAACCAGCTGACAGAAAGCGCAGAAACTGCGGCAAACGGTGTGCCCGCTGATGAAAGCGCCACCGAAGTTTTGCCGGCTTCCGAAGCCGCCGATACTCTTGCCGACGAAAACATGGGCGAAGTTTTACCCGCAACCGAAACTGCTGCTGAAAACGCAGAAGCAGCTTTGTCCGCCCCGGAAACAGTTTTGTCCGCGCCCGCCGGTGTGGAAGACACGGAAACAGCTTTGTCTGAGCCCGTCAGTGCTGACAATTCCGACCAGCTGACAGAAACTGTTGAAGCAGTGTCCGAAGAAGAAGCAGCCACCGCCTCAGATGCCGCTGACACAGCAGCCGCAGCAGAAGACAACGGGGACGAAGTTCTGTCCGACACCGCAGAAGCAGAGATTCCTGAAGAACCAGTTTTCTCCGCACTTCTGGATCCTTATTCAGAAATTTACGAACCCTATTCCGAAACAACAGAACAGGAAGGCGAAGAAGAAGGAACTTCCGAAGAACCAGAACTGCCTCCGGAACCGCCTGTTCCGAACAGCGTAATGACATTTTTCTCCAATGAAGATTTTTCCATAACACTTACCGGCCGCGGATGGGTTTTCCTCGGAGACAACAACAACTCCAAGTCAGTAGATTTTTCAGGACGTCAGGTCAGTTCAACAAAAACAACCTTTGATTTCTTTGCAAAAAATGCAGGAACAGCACTTCTGAAATTCTGGCGTCAGGATTCTGCAAAGAAAAAAGACGTCTTCAATTATATTGAAGTTAAAGTTCTTGAAGACCCGAACTTTTATGACGACTGGTCAACAGATACTTATTTTTCAGGTTTTTACGAAGAACCTGACGTAATCATGTTCTCTGACGATTTCGGCTTTTTCGGCGATTACGAAGACATGGACTATGAATACGAAGCAGAACTTGCAGACAAACTGAGAACAGCTTTTGAAGAAGAAAAATATGAAGCTGCAATTTCTTTTGCAGACGAGTATCTTGAATCCTTCTTTGAATATGATGAAATCCTTTTCATCAAAGCCCGTTCTCTTGAAGAAAAAACTAAGTCCAGAAACATCAGAACCGCTTACAATCTGTACAGGAAAATTATCGAGGAATATCCGGAAAGCGACTTCTGGCAGGAAGCCAACAACAGAGCCGTTTATCTGGAACGTTTCTATTTCTCGATCCGCTGATCAAAAGAGCGGCTCATGCAAAAAAGTTTCAAAAGATGCTTTGTCTTTTGTGCCGGTGATTTTTGTCCCGGTGAGATTTTGCCTCAGAATGGGGATCTTGTAATTGCTGCAGACGGCGGACTTGCACATTGCGACAGTCTCGGCATAGAACCGGATTATCTTGTAGGTGATTTTGATTCTGTTGATTCTGCACGGCTGGAAAAAATCTCCGGAAGAACTGTCAGACTGCCGCGCCAAAAAGATGATACGGACACTCTTGCCGCCGTAAAACTCGCACTTTCAGAGAACTGCACGGAATTTGTCTTTCTTGGCGCTTTGGGCGGAACCCGTCCTGAACACAGCATTGCAAACCTTCAGACATTGCTTTATCTGTCAAACAGGGGATGCACGGGAACGATCGTCTCCCAAAACACCGCAATGACCACACTGCATTCGGGCACCCTTGTTCTTGAAAAACCGGAAAACCCGCCTTATTATATATCAGTGTTCGCAATGGGCGGCAGTGCTTCCGGCGTCACGATACAGGGGTTGCAGTATCCGCTTGAAAATGCGGTTCTTACACCTGATTACCCGCTTGGAATAAGCAATGAATTCCTGCCGGAAAACAGCACTGCAGAGATTTCTGTAAAAAGCGGCACACTTGTTGTGGTGTACGACACCCGCATGAAAATCCTCCGCAAAAAAGAGGACTTGTAATGAAGTTTCAACTGAAAAGCATAAATGCCAGACTTTTCCTGTATTTTTTCATACTGATTGCTTCCGGCTCAGCTCTTCTGATGATGCCCTTTGCAAAAACTCCGGCCGCTCCCCGAATTCATCCGGTAGATGCTGTCTTTACCACAATTTCTGCAGTTTGCGTAACCGGACTCAGCACTCTTGACATTGCAGTTTTTTCCGATGCAGGGCTTGTAGTGCTCATGTGCCTGATAGAAGCGGGCGGCCTTGGACTGATGGCGTTTTTTGCCCTTTATCTTGCCTTTCCGGGCATGAAAGTTTCTCTTGTAAACCGCAAATTCATCCGCGATTACTTCATTGAAGGCGAAGACAACAACGTCTGGCAGATTCTTCTCCACACAATTGGGGCTACCCTCTTGATACAGATAATCGGTGCAGTACTGATTGCAGCAAGACTTTACAGAACCGGAGAACCCCGCTTTGTCTTCTACGGCATTTTCCTTGCAATTTCATCTTTCTGCAATGCAGGCTTTTCCCCTTGGTCAGACAGCCTTCTGCAGTTCAAAACAGATTTTGCAATGCAGACAATTTTGGGAATACAGATAGTTTTAGGCGGACTTGGTTTCACAGTTTTCACAAACATTCTTCTTACATTCCGTGCAAAAATCACACACAGAAAAAAATTTCTCTCACTTCATACAAAAATCGTTCTGCTGATGACTTTCGTACTGCTTTTTGCCGGTGCTGCAATCATTCTGGCGGCTGACTGGAACGATGCGTTCAAAGATCTTACAGTTCCCCAGAAAATAGGAGCAGCCCTTTTTGAATCAGCAACTCTCCGTACCGCCGGTTTTGAAGCAGTTCCACAATCTTCCTTTTCAGGGCTGTCCGTGCTGGTATCCTACCTGCTGATGCTTATCGGCGGAAGCCCCGGCTCCATGGCGGGCGGTCTCAAAACCACAACAGTTTTTCTTGCATTGTGCTATACTTTCAGAAGTTCCCGGGACAGAGGGCCTGTAACAATTTTCAAACGGGACATTGCCTGGGAGACAATGGAAAAAGCCCTGCGTCTGCTGATAAAAAGCATAACGCTTCTTCTGGTGATGCTCGCAATTCTGTGCGCAGTGGAAAAGACGAACATGGACCGGAACAATTTTCTGCTTAGCGACCTTTTCTTCGAAGCATTTTCTGCATTCGGAACAGTGGGCCTTTCAAGAAGCGTTACGCCGCAACTGACATCTGCAGGAAAAATCATAGTAATGCTGCTCATGTTTGCAGGACGCACGGGAATGTTTGCCATGTCCATTGAAGTGGGCAAAAAATCAAGTCTGCTATCTGTGACAGATTATCCAAAAGAAGACGTGCTTACAGGATAGCACGGAGGAATTGCAATATATGACTACAATCGGAATCATCGGACTGGGAAGCTTCGGTCTCAGAGTACTTTATCAGCTGGCAGAAATGGACGTTTCTGTAATCGTTCTGGACAAAGACCACGACAAAGTGGAAAAAGTCAAGGCACTTTCCAAAGACGCCTACATTACCGACGCAATCAACGAAGAAACTTTGCGCCGTGTCATTCCTGAAGATGTTGATGCAGTAGTTGTGGATCTTGGTAACGAAATGGAAGCATCGATTCTCGTTACAAACAAGCTGCACAAAATGGGAATCAAAACAATCGTCGTAAAAGCCACCAGTGATGATCACGGAGAAATACTCAGAATTGTAGGTGCAACTCACGTGATTTTTCCTGATCTGGATGCTGCAATCAATATAACACCGCTGCTTACAACGGCAGCCATGCTTTCTCACAACCAGCTTTCCAAAACTTTTGCGCTGGCAGAAGTCATGGTCATAAAGAATCTGGAAGAAAAAAATCTTGCGGAATGCGGTCTGCGTCAGAAATTCAACCTGAACCTGATTGCAATCCGCATGAACAGCGAAGAAGAGTATCAGCTGGTTTCAGGCACAAAACTGGTTCTGAAAGAAGGAATGCATCTTCTTGTTGCCGGCGACAACAACGCCATCAGGGCATACGTATCCATTGCAGAAAGCGAGCAGAAGACAATTGCCCACAAGAAAGAACCCAAAAAGACATTGTTCAAAAGACTGATCAGCCGCGGCTGATTGAATGAAATTGGGCCTGAAATATGACAGTTTTTCCCAGTTCCTTGTTCAGAAAAGAATGTCAGGCCTTGAACTCCAGAATGATTCTTGCTCCAGTGTTTTCGCAATTTTCTGCGGTTATTTTTCCGCCTAAAGCTGATACGAGAGATTTTGAAATTGAAAGCCCAAGTCCTGCACCAGTATCGTTTCTGGTGTGTGATTTGTCGCCTTTATAGAACCGCTCGATTGTGTCAAATTTAGTTCGCAATTTCGTATTTAAAATTGAAAAAAGTCATTGATAACACCAGAATGTGTTTTGCTTAAGAAAACTCAAGGGAGGTTAACAATGACTCAAGAAGAGATTATTAGGAATTGCGAAAATTTGCTAGGCGGGAAGCAGCAGGATCCGCTCTATCAGATGATGTTCATGATGATGGACATGCTGATGGAAATGGAAGCCAATTTTTCATGCAGAACAAGCAGCCTACACGGAGTTCTTCAACAAGCTGAAAGCCCGCGGCCTTGAAAAAGTGTGGCTGTGCGTTTCCGCTGCCCATGCAGGATTGCAGGCTGCGATAAATAAGTGCTGGCTCGGTTCTAACTAGCAGTGATGCAAGGTTCACTTCATGCGTAACATAATGGCGACTGTAGACTTAAGCCGTGCAGTCGGAATTTTCCCAAGCACGGAATCTTACTTAAGATTAATGACTGCCAGTCTGATTGAATACAGCGAAGACCCTCTGACCGGTGCCAGCTACATCAGTGCAGACACTCTTCGTGAACAGAAAATTGAATGGGACAAGGAGCAGAAAGCGGCTTGATTTGCATGACTTTTTTCAAAGAAATTGCGAACTTTATTGTACACTATCTCCGCAAGTCTTTTTTCTTTTCTTCCTGCAAAATAGTCTTCTGGAGTCAGATAAAGAAGTGCGCCGTGAAGGCGTTCGTTGTTGTAGAAATTTATCCACTGTGCCATCTTTTCTTTTGCATCTTCATAGCTGAAGTACGGAGTCTTACGGACATGTTCAGTTTTTAATGTCGAATGGAATCTTTCAAGTTTTCCGTTTGACTGCGGATAGCAGACTCTTAAAATTTTTTTAACAGCATGTTTTCTTCCGCAATTTCTGCAATTACTTCATCTTTCTTCTGCCGTAAAAGTTCTTCTTGTTCTTCCCATAAGGTGTCCTTCCTTTGTATTATACACCTTATTAGCTTTGCTGT
>JAKSTU010000044.1 GCA_024402435.1 Treponemataceae bacterium | reverse complement strand
AAAGTTCCGCCTCCATTTCTCGTTCCGCTTTGAATGCCGGACAGCAGTCTCTATCCTGCTGACCAAAGGGCTTTCTTCTCCAACAGAACTGGTCTTCAGATATTTCAGGAACTTCTTCAGCTCCGGCTTGTCAGACTTTGCCCACTCCCCCGCATTATAAAACACTATGTTCGTTTCGTCATCATATCTGAACATGGTCTCCGGCGGTGCTTCCACTACGGCCCGTTTGAATGTGTATACCGGATACTCCAGGTCAAAAGGGTCGTCAAGGCAGATGAAAATCACGTAGGATTCCTTCAGTTCCTTGTAGTCATGCCCTGCATAAAAAGAATCCATGTCGATCATCGTCTGATAATATCTTCCCCTTTTGAGAAGCCCGCCGGTTACTTCTGTCTGAATCTCTATGTCAAAGATCCTGTCACTGTCCTTTATGTACACGTCAAAGCGAACGCCGTGTGCATCCACATCAAACTTCTTTTCCTGCTGGGAGTTCACATATTCGATATGATCCGCCCGGATTCCAAGAAGCACTTCAATTACACCTTTACAGATTTCTTCATCCTGCATGATCAGCGAGAACAGAAAATCATCAGTAAATGTCAGTTCGTCATATCTTTTCATTCAAAAAATCCTTCATGAATTCTTTTATGCAAAAACTTCAAAAAAAATCAAAAAATGACAGACTGATTCAAAGCCATTTGAAAAGAAACTTTGTATTTAGTGTTCCGGGAGACATTGTTTCCGACAAGACCCTTCGAGTTCCCTCAGGGTGACATTGTTTTCGCACAAGCCCTTTCCAGTCCCCTCAGTGAGACATTATTCTCCGGCTTCTCCCCTCCAGTGCAGAATTGTCCACAAAAAAGCAGATTTTTCACCTTATTGATTGAAGCAGGTGGCATTATACTGTACCCAACATCGGTTCATAGGAGGAACTAACCATGAAAAAAACACTTGCAGTGCTCGCAGCAGTTGCATGTATTTTCAGCGCTTTCGCAGGCGGCAAAAAAGAAGCTGCACCTGCACAGGCAGAAACAAAAGCAAAGGATTACTCAAACTACACAATCCGCATTTATTCAAACTCTAACTCAACAGAACGCACAACATGGCTGATCAATGCTGCTGCAAAAGCAGGATTCAAAATCTCCATTGACGACAACTCTGTTATTTCCGGCGACACAGCTGCTGTTCAGGCTGCAAACGAGAACAAAGACGGCGACGTTATCTTCGGACTCAACGAAACACGTTGGGGACAGCTGATCAACGGAACATACGAGAACATCAAACTTGCTGAATTCACTCCTTCTTGGGCAAACAAGCTGGGTGATTTCAAATTTGACGGAAAAGCTTACGGTCTTGTTATCCAGAACATCCTGATGCTCTACAGAACAGACGCTCTGGGAACAAACGGAAACGAACTCCACTTCCAGCACTGGTCAGACATTGCTGACTGCGGTTACAAATGGTACCGTCAGGGTAAAGTCGGCGGAACAACAAACGCAAACATCAACAACTCAATGCTGTATCCCTACACAGACCCCAACTCACCTGCAGGCGGAATTACTGTAGAAGGCTGGAAAAAACTCTGGAACTACTGTGCAAACGGTAACTTTACAGGTGATTCCTACGGATTCGATCCCCTCAACCGCGGTGACGTTCAGGTTTCAACATTCTATTCAAGCTCTCTGTACGGAAAAATCGATGCAGCTGCAGAAGGTTCAAAGAACCCCATCACATCAAGCAACTGGAAACTGGTTGACATTGAAGACGGAACATACTACATCGCTGAATACATCGGTATCGTAGACAAAGCAGGACGCACTGCAGAACAGACAGAAGCCGTAAAAGCATTTGTTGAATGGTTCGGAAGCGGTGAAACACAGGCTGCATGGTCAGAAGAATTCGACTCATACCCCTGTAACGCAGACGCATCACACGCTGTATACGGTGATGACATTCCTGTTATCTACACAATCAAGAACTTTGCTCTCAAGACAGTTCCCGGAACAAACATGAACTACGCATCATACGTAGCAGCTCATTCTTCAGAATGGACAAACATCATGACAAACCTGGGATTCTACTGGGCAGACGCATCAAAAGCAGTTGCAGAACCTGACTGGAACAACCTGGACTGGGCAACACTTACTCAGAAAAAATAATTTCTGACAACGAAAACCGGGACTGTCTCAAAAGGGCAGCCCCTTTTTTTTCACATTTTCAACATGACATGAACAAACATTCAAGGAAGCAGTATGATTAAACTTAATGACATTGTTGTAAAGTTTGACAACTTCACAGCTCTCAACAAAATCAACGTACACGTAAAAGAAGGCGAATTCTTTACTTTTCTGGGACCTTCCGGCTGCGGAAAGACAACAACCCTCCGCACTATTACAGGATTCATTGAACCGGCAGAAGGCACAGTCCTCATGAAGGATCAGGACATTACCAACGTCCCCATCGAAAAGCGCAACATCGGTATCGTTTTTCAGAGCTATGCACTGTTTCCCACAATGACCGTATACGACAACATCGAATTCGGTCTTAAAATCAAGAAAATTCCCAAGGCAGAAAGAGACAGAATGGTCAGGGACATTGCAAAAAAAGTGGATTTGTCTGACGAACAGCTGAAAAAAGCAGTTTCACAGCTTTCCGGCGGTCAGCAGCAGCGTGTTGCCATTGCCCGCGCCCTTGTAACAAATCCTGCAATCATCTGCCTTGACGAACCCCTTTCAAACCTGGATGCAAAACTCCGCGTCCAGCTCCGTAACGAACTCAAGAAAATGCAGAAAGACTTCGGCATCACATCAATCTACGTTACCCACGACCAGGAAGAAGCGCTCACCCTTTCTGACCGCATTGCAGTCTTCAACAAAGGAAACATCGAGCAGATCGGCACTCCCAACGAGATTTACAATCATTCCGCAACGGAGTTTGTCTGCAACTTCATCGGCGACATAAACCGCCTTTCCGACGGCCTTGTGGAAAAACTCAATGCCGGCGGAACAAAACTTGACAAAGCAAGCCACCATTACATCAGACTTGAACGCATCCACGTAAATTCCTGCAATGATTCAGAAGCCGTTTCTTTTGACGGCTCTGTAGAAAGCATGGAATACTACGGGCTTTACATCAAATACACAATCAAACTTCAGGATCAGACCATCAAAGTGATCGAAAAGAATGACGGAAGCACACCTTTTGAAATGGGCGACAAAGTAAAAGTGTTCTTCAATCCCAAAGACATCATGTCTTACGCTCCCCAGGACCAGAACGGCTCCTTTACTGCGGAGGCATAAATGGCAGCAAAAAAAATCAGATTCGATTCAAAGACAGTTCTTTACATACTGGGCGGATTCTTCTTTGCTTACCTCTTTTTCGGCTTCATGCTTCTGCCCTGTCTCAACACACTTACAAGCATTTTCAGCGTAAAGAATCCTGACGGCTCCGCAAATCCCTGGGCCGTAATCAAATTCTTCCTTGCCGGAAACATGGGAAGTTTTGTCTGGAACTCACTAAAGCTGGCACTCTGCCTTGTAGTTACGGTAAACGTAGTGGGCTGTTCAATTGTTCTCCTTACGGAATACTTTGACATAAAAGGGGCTGCCATTCTACGAGTCGGTTACATGACAACACTGATTTATTCAGGTGTGGCACTGGTTACCGGTTACATGTTCCTTTACGACAACGACGGAATCATCACCACATTGCTCAAGAACTCCTTTCCCGGCATAAACGACAACTGGTTTTCAGGCTTCAAGGCCGTTCTTTTCACCATGACTTTTGCCTGTACCAGCAACCACATGCTGTTCCTGCGCAACGCAATTCGCAACATTGACTACAACACTGTAGAAGCAGCCCGCAACATGGGAGCAAGTCCTTTCAAAGTTCTTTTCAAAGTCGTGTTCCCCACACTGATTCCTACCCTGTTTTCGCTCACTGTAATGACCTTCATTACAGGTCTTTGCGCAATGTCAGCACCGACACTTCTGGGCTTTGACTCAATCAACCCGGAAATAGTCCGTCTTGCAGGAAGTTCCACGGCAGACGAATCATTTCCTCAGGCACGCGCCGCATTGCTTTCCATTATATTGGCAACTTTCACAATCGTTCTGCTTACAATTCTTTCTTCTTATGAACGCAAGGGTCATTACCTTTCAGTTTCAAAAACAAAGGCCAAACTCCAGAAGCAGAAAATCACCAATCCGGTGGCAAATGTTCTTGCCCACATCTACGCCTATGTGCTTTTCATCATTTACATGACACCTGTTGTAATGATCATCATCTTTGCCTTCCAGACATACAGTGCAATCCGCCTCAAGACAATTGACTTCAGCAACTGGACTCTGATCAACTTCTTCGGCAAGCAGGATTATTCTTATCTTACTTCCCGCGGAACCTACAAAGTACGCGAAGGTTCAATTTCCGGCGTTTTCTCCAACAGCGCAACTCTCGGCGGTATCAGCATGAGTTTCATCCTCTCACTGGTCGCGTCAGTCCTTGCGGCAGTTATCGTCGTCATTGCCTGTGCCTACATCTTCAAGCACAAAAAATCAGGTACAGTTCTGGAATACTCACTGCTTTTCCCCTGGCTTCTGCCCACAATCCTGATCTGTTATTCCTACCGCACCTATTTCAACAGCGAAGAAGTCTGGTATGTTTTCAACAACAACCTTTACTACGGTCCCAATGTCCGGCTTCTGATCATCATTGCATACACGGTTGTAAAACTGCCTTTCAGCCTCCGCATGATCAAAGCGGCTTTCTACGCCATTGACGAAGAACTGGAAGACGCGGCCAAAAACCTGGGTGCTTCACCGATTTTCACATTCCTCAAGGTCAAGCTGCCCATCATTCTTCCCAGTGTTCTTGCTGTTGTGGCCCTCAACTTCAATGCCCTCTTTACTGAATATGATATGTCTGCTACATTCGCAAGTACATACGGCACCAGTTATGCAATGGTCATTCAGGCAATGTGTCTTGAAGAAGGATTGTATGGCTATAATGTCAACGCTTCGGGACGAAGATGTGCTTCAACTGTTTTCATCATGATTGTTTCCGGACTGATGCTGTACCTGGTTTACGGTGTAGGTTCCCGTGATTTGGGAGAACGTCTTGCAATCAGAGAAAAAAGACGCCTCCGCCGCGAAAAGATCAGGAAATTCTTCAAAAGGAACAAGGAAAACTGACAGATGACCTACGAAGAAGTGCTGGAAAACGCAAGAAAAGTTTTGGCTCCCAAATGCCGTGTATGCCCTGAATGCAACGGGCTTGCCTGCAAAGGCGAAATTCCCGGTTGCGGCGGGGTAGCAAGCGGACGGGCTTTTACAGTTTGCAGGGAATTTTTCAAGACCATAAAAGTTGAGATGGACGCTGTTCATCCTCATTTTGAAGCTGATACTTCAATCGAACTTTTCGGCCACAAATTCTCAGTACCTTTTTTTCCGGCACCAATCGGAGGTATGGGGCTCAACTACACCAATTACCTTACAGAAGCAGATTACGCAAAGATGATCTGTTCCGGTACACATGAGTGCGGTTCATTCGGTTTTACCGGTGACGGCCCCAAAGATGATTATTTTACTTCTACGATTCCTGCTTTCAAAGAAGTGGACGGCCTTGCAGTTCCCACAATGAAACCCTGGGAACTGGACAAAATCAAGAAACAGATCCGCATGGTGGAAGAAGCGGGTACAATGGCTTTTGCAATGGATATTGATTCCGCCGCGCTCATCAACCTTAAACTGCTTGGAAAGCCTGTAACCACAAAGCCGGCAGAAGAACTTGCTGAAATTGCTTCCTGTACTAAGCTGCCTTTTGTGGTAAAAGGCGTAATGACTGCAAAAAGTGCGGAACTCTGCAAAAAAGCAGGTGCATACGGTATTGTGGTTTCAACACATGGAGGCCGCATTCTTGAAGACACACCCTGTCCGGCTTCAAAACTGCAGGAAATCCGTGCAGCAGTGGGCAAAGACTTCAAGATTTTTGTTGACGGCGGTATCCGTACAGGCGCCGACGTGTTCAAATGCATTGCTCTGGGCGCAGATGCGGTTCTTATCGGGCGCCCTTACGCAATTGCGGCTCATGGCGGCGGCGCAGAAGGTGTAGCTCTTTACACAAAGAAAATCATGGCTCAGCTTAAAGAAATCATGCTGATGACAGACTGCCCCACTCTGGCGGACATTACCGCTCTCAAAATCCGTTTCTGAACAGAATGCTTGATCAGGAATATTATGCAATGATGCGCCGGCAATACAGTCCGCCTGTAAAGCCGGCAAACGTTCAGAACACGTCCAAAGCTGAATCATCTGCCTCCCCCGATTCCGTTTCTTTCAATGCAAAAAATGTGCTTCATGGCCGTGAAGATGCAGAAATGCTTGTTCTGCCGGATGAGCTGCATGACAGTACCAGTTGACAAATCACTTGCCTTAGAATTATTCTAATTATAAGATGACAAAGAATTGCAAAGAAGTACTCGGCATAATAAACAGCTCAAACGACCACATGACAGCTGAAGGCATTTTTCAGAAAGTAACCGCATCCGGCGGCAAAATGTCTTTGGCCACAGTTTACAACAGTCTCAATTCTTTGTACGAAACCGGAGCAATCCGTAAGCTTTCCTTCCAGAATCAGAACGACCGCTATGACAAGGTGATTCCCCATGATCACCTTATCTGCAAAAAATGCGGGAAAATAGCAGACTTCAACTTCAAGAACCTTGTTTCCGACCTTTCAAGAAAAACCGGAGTGTCCGTCCTGAACTATGATTTGAATGTCTATTATCTCTGCGAAAACTGTGCTGAAAAAGAAACTGATAAATAAAAAAATCAGTTGAGAATCAGATCCTTCAGGATGATTTTCGGAACTGTCTGTGTTCCATTTTCGTCACGATAGTATTTTGAGTCCCCTTCTGCAGGAATTTCTGTAAGATTGACTTTTTCTGCAGGGTATCCCAGTGCAATAACAAGAGTTACTCCGTATCCTTCAGGAATTGCAATGTTTTCAGCAAGAAGTTTTTTGTCAATGTTGGCAATAAAACATCCGCCGATTCCTTTTTCCGCAGCGGCAAGAAGCATTGTCTGGCCTTTTATTCCTTCGTCCCAGCCCGCAGCTGTTCCTTCCGGTTCCAGCATCACGATATACCCGGCGGGGCGTTCTCCTTCTGCAGGGCCTTCCCAATCCTTGTAGAAAGCGGCCCAACGCAATGCTGCAAAGACACGGCTGTTCTCTTCAGGGCTGCAGAAAACCATGTACCGTGTGGGCTGCTTGTTTGCTCCCGATGCTGTGTAGCGGGAAATATCTACCAATTCTTCCAGTGTTTCACGGCTTATTGTCTTTTTCTGGTCGAATTTTCTGAATGATCTGTTGCTGATTGTAAGTTCACGAATTGTTCCGTTTGCCATAATGATGAATTCTAATGCATCACACTTGATAAGGCAAGGGTTTGAAAAGCCTTGAAAAGTTATTCAAACTTTGGCACATATTGACCAAATATGTCAAAAAACATTATTATTCTATAAACTTTTATAGACAGGAGTCACCAACAATGGTTAAAGTTGCTATTAACGGTTTCGGCCGCATTGGTCGTTTGGCATTCCGCCAGATGTTCGAAGCTGATGGTTACGAAGTTGTAGCTATCAACGATCTTACAAGCCCCAAAATGCTTGCACACCTTCTCAAATATGATACTGCTCAGGGCGGATTCATGGGAAAAATCGGAGAAGGAAAACACACTGTAGAAGCTACAGAAGATTCTATCGTAGTTGATGGAAAAGAAATCAAAATCTCTGCAGAAAAAGACGCTGCAAACTGCCCTTGGGCAAAATACAATGTAGACGTTGTTCTTGAATGCACAGGTTTCTACACATCAAAAGAAAAAGCTTCTGCACACATTGCAGCTGGTGCAAAAAAAGTTGTTATTTCAGCTCCCGCTGGTAACGACCTCCCCACCATCGTATACAATGTAAACCACAAAACACTTACAAAAGACGACACAGTTATTTCTGCTGCTTCTTGTACAACAAACTGTCTCGCTCCTATGGCAGATGCACTGAACAAATATGCTCCTATCCAGAGCGGTATTATGTGCACAATCCACGCTTACACAGGTGACCAGATGATTCTTGACGGTCCCCAGAGAAAAGGTGACCTCCGCCGTTCACGCGCAGGTGCTGCAAACATCGTTCCTAACAGCACAGGTGCTGCAAAAGCAATCGGTCTGGTTATCCCCGAACTGAACGGAAAACTCATCGGTGCTGCACAGCGCGTTCCTACTCCTACTGGATCAACAACTCTGCTGTTTGCTGTAGTAAAAGGCAAAGATGTAACAAAAGAAGGAATCAACGCTGCAATGAAAGCTGCTGCAACTGAATCTTTCGGTTACAACGAAGACGAAATCGTATCTTCAGACATCATCGGTATGAAGTTCGGTTCACTCTTTGATGCAACACAGACAATGGTTGCTAAAGTTGACGACGACACATATGAAGTACAGGTTACTTCTTGGTACGACAACGAAAACAGCTACACAAGCCAGATGGTACGCACAATCAAATACTTTGCAGAACTCAACTAATCTGTTGATAAGCTCGTTTTTGTTATAAAGCCTCCGATTTTTTCGGGGGCTTTTTTTTGCTTTCTGTCGTATTTGATTGTGCGTCCGATTACCCGCGTTTCGCTTTTACGCTCAACGCGCGCAGTCCCACGCCCGCTAGGACTGCGGGTTCGTACAATCAAATACTTTGCAGAACTCAACTAATCTGTTGATAAGCTAGTTTTTTGAATAAGGCCTCCGATTTTTTCGGGGGCTTTTTTTTTGCTTTCTGCCGTATTTGATTGTGCGTACGATTGCCCGTATAATGAGCGCAGTGGATCTCCCACACTGTCATGTTGAGCGGAAAGAACATAACAAATAGCCCACCTGTCATGTTGAGCGGAACGAACGCAGTGAGTGAAGTCGAAACATCTCACAAAGGGTACACAGCCCCTTCGAGAGCCTCAGGGACCACCTTTGTCATACTGTATCAGGTTTCTTCGGCAAAAAAACTTTGTTTATCTTAATAAGGATTTAATGGGGAAAAAAGTGCAAAAAAAAAGCAGCTTCGAAAAGCTGCTTAAGTTGCCCAGAACAAGACTTGAACTTGCACGCCCGTGAAGGCTCTAGTACCTGAAACTAGCGTGTCTACCAATTCCACCATCTGGGCAAGTTGAGTATAATGTACCGAATGCAGGCCTTTGTGTCAATAGGAATCAGCGGTTTTCTGCAAAAAATTCATTTTCCGGATGGCTCAGCAGGAAAAGAGTTTTGTCCCCATTTCCTCGAACATTGCATCGGCTTTGTCATCAATGTCCTTCCAGCCGCTGAACCTTTCAGGGGCAATCAGACCGTTCTGCATCCGACAGTTTAAAAAAGTGACGCCGCCAAAAGGTCTCCAGGGTCGGGCGAGATAAACAGGTGCTTCCTGGATATAAAGAGCATCTTCTTTTTTGAAAAGTGTAAAATCGCTTTCCATAAAAGAACAGCGGTTGAAAAGGAATCCAAGATAATCTTTTTTTGAAGCAGCGTAAAACTTTTTGCGGCACAAAGGAGGCTTTTTCCCGGCCGTGTCTGCACAGGGAGCTGCAATATACCGGAAAATGTTCCTGCGGCTGTTCTGCTCAGGGTCTCTTGTAACACGATACAAAGGCCGGAGCACGATCTGACAATGGTCAAACCATGCGGAAGCTCCGCCGAAAATAAAGTCAATTGTTCCTTCTATGCGACATTTTTCAAAAAGCATAGTCGCGGGCCGCCTTGGGAAATTTTTGCGGGGACCGTTGAAACCGCCCGGCTCCCGTTCTGCTTCAGGGAGAGGCGCGCAGAAAAGTGTATCCTGGTGGCCCAGCAAAATCAGATTCTTTCCGAAAAAATCATCAGAATCGGCATACAAAGCAACAGCCTGTCCGCTACGGCGTCCCAGACCTTTGGGCGGCAAATGTCCGGCAGAGTTTTCAATTGTAAGGTTTGCAAGAGAAACTGAAGGCCCGCTGACAAAAAGCGTGTAACTGCGGAATGTTCCCCGTTTGATTTCATCTTCGTAGGGCTGATTTGCGTAAAGAGAACCTGTCAGAATTGCGCCGCCCCGATGGATTCCCTTTAGAGAAAGCGAAACAGGATCCCCATTTCCGTTTCTCCATCCGTCAAAATAAAATTGGCCTGAATAAACTCCGGAAGCAAGAAAAATCTCCGCAGAAGAGCAGGAAAAATCATTCATGACAGCGTCAAAAGCATCCTGAAGATTGGAAAAATCAGCATTTTCTGTCACTTTGCTGCCAGAAGGTGCAACTGTAATCATCAGTTTTTTGCCCAATCACTTTCCCCTTATTTCTTTTCTGTAAACCGCAAGAGCAATGGCAAAGCTAAGGAAACTGACACAGATATTGCTGAAGCAGATTACCAGACCTACGCTTGTAAGTCCAAGACCTGTAAAATTTTTCATGAACCAAAGCACCGGTACACGGAACACAAGGACACGACAGAAATTGACTACAAAAGTCAGTTTTGTTTTTCCGAATCCATACAACACTGACATACTTGCAGTATTCAGCGACATTGGAATGATTCCGATTGCTTCGTAACGGTAAATCCACATTATGATTGCGGCAAAATCATCGTTTCCGCCGGAAAACAAAGCCGCAATCTGAGGAAGAAAAACCCAGCTGAGAGTAAAACCGATGATGCTGATGCACAATGTCCAGACAAAGGAGACTTTTACAGCTTCCATTGCCCGCTTTCTGTTTCCCGCACCGATGTTCTGGCTGACAATGCTTGCACAACCGTCCTGAAATCCGTTCTGCAGATTGGTAACCATTCCGTTTATGTTGTCCGAAATGCCGAGCGCGCCTACAGTCAGGTCGCCAAAGTCGGCACTCATTCTGTTGACTGCGATTTTTCCCGCTGCAAATGACATTTTGTCAATCACGACAGGAAAACTCAAGTTAAGCAGGTTGCCGGAAATTTCCCTGTTGAATGTTACAGAGCGGGGACTGAAGGAGAAAACGCTTTTTTCGAAGATCAGAGTTATCAGTCCCGGAAGAAGAATGGAAAGGCTTGCAAGGCAGCCGGCAAAAGCTACCATTTCAAGACCGCTTTCCAGCACATAGACAAAAATCGCTGTCAGAACGAATTTTACCACGATTGAAATAATGTTCAATATCAGGATTTTCTTTGAGTTTCCCCGGGAACGTTCAACTGCCATGTAGACACTGTTGAAGAAAGTAATTACAAGATTTACTATTCCTATGGCGAAATATCCGCGACCTTCATCAATAAGGGCCTGAGGTGTGCCGAAAAACTTGAGAACCAGCGGCGTAATGGGAATAAGCATGAGCACCAGGGCAGAAAGAATGCAGCACATTGCAAAAAGAGAACTTACGAACTTTTTGACTTTGTCAAAATCCCCGCTGCCATAGTTCCGGCTGATAAGAATTCCGCCGCCAACAGCAAGCCCGTTTCCTATTGCCATGATGATCTGGTTTATCTGATTAAGATATGCAACGGCAGAAACACTTGCGGCCCCGATGTGGGAGGCCATCAGATTGTCGATTACTTTGAAAAGGCCTGTAAATCCCTGATACAGTGCAAGAGGCATGCAGATATAGGGAACCACACGCCACATGCTGCCGTTAAGGATAAAATCACGTCTTTTGGAGTCGCTGCCGGTCAGTCCGTTTTTTGCCATTATTCTGCAGAAGCAAGTTCAGCTTCAAGAGAAGCCTGAATAAAAGGCCCTACTCCCTTGAAGTCATCGGAGACAATTGCCTCTTTTACGTAATATTCAAAAGATCCGTCACGGTAAGGATTTCCGCCGAGACCGGCAACTGAACAAATTCCTGACAGATGGAGAAGACCGTCTGCGTCTTCGCTGAGTCTGGTGCAGAGACCGCGATAACCTTTGGAAGCGGCTTCGAGAGCAGTTTCTTTTGTTACACCGGCTGCTGCTTCGTCAAAAAGTCCTACGCGGATCAGTTTGTACAAAAAGCGAACGAACATTGAAGATGCAGAAGTTTCCAGATAGTTTTTGGCACGTTTTCCCGCATCCAGAACCTGATACCACAAGCCGCTTTCTTCAGCCTGGAATGTGATGACAGGTTTTACCAATTCATTTGCGATTTTTGCAAGTTTTGCCCGCTCTGATTCATGCTCTTTGTCATCGGGAATAAAATCAAGTACGTCAAGAATTGCCATGCAGTACCAGCCCATTGCACGTCCCCAGAAATGCGGAGAACATCCGGTTTCAGGATCTGCCCAAAGCTGTTTGCAGGATTCGTCCCAGGCATGGTACAGAAGTCCTGTCTTAGGGTCACGGGTATGCTGATAAACCAGCTCAAACTGGTGCACAATGTCCTCAAAATCTTCGAAAGTGCCGAACTCAGCTGCATAACGGGCATAGAAAGGTCCCTGCATGTATAGTCCGTCAAGCCACATCTGGAAGGGATAAATCTTCTTGTGCCAGAAACCGCCGCTCTGTGTCCGCGGATGATTCCGGAGCTGGTCGCGGAGAATTTCTATTGCATCGCGGTAACACTGTTTTCCCGTGTCTTTGTAGAGGTCAAAAAGGTGCTTTCCGGGATTGATCTGATCCAGATTGAATTCATCGTCTTTATAAGTATTGATTGTTCCGTCAGGATTGATTTTGGTGTCATACATGATTTTTACCCAGGGAGCAAACTCATCGATTCCGTAATGTTTGCCCACAGCGTAAATGCTCTGCAGCACCAGACCGTGTTCATAATGCCATTTTACCTGAGAAGGCAGATAACGCCCTATTACAGAGCGGCTCATTCTTAAGGAAACAGGTTCTTTCTGCATATTGTCGGCCATAGATATACTCCTAAAATCTGTACAAAAGATTTTTCAATTGATTATTCCGGGTGATTTTTCGTGGAGTTTCTCAAACAAAACCCATACAAGTTCTTCAGTTCAAGAAACTCCATAAAAAAGGCGGCAACAGAAGAGCCGCCTTCTGCCGGTCAGTTCATCAGAAGAACTGAACCGGCAAAATCATTGTGCTGTCAAATCTCAGCGGCTGTGCAGGATGCCGTTTGATGTTGCGTAAGCATAACCATCTTCAGCCCATGCTTTACCACCGACTTTTTCAAACTCAGCAACGAATGCGTCCCAGTTTGCTTTTGTCAGTTCTGTGTTGCCTGTTACGAACTTGATAACACCTTCTTCATAGAAGCGTTTAACGTCTGCGTTGGGTGTAGGCATTGTTGACTGGCTTGTACCGTCATACCATGCTTTTGCCTGCATTTCGCGGAGTGTTACAAGAGCAGACATTGTTTTGCCTGATTTTGCAGCTGTGTATGTGGGATAGCGGAGACCGAGCTCGATATCACCATTGTAGCTTACCAAGTTGCGGAGCTGGCAGTAAGGAACACCTTTTGATTCTGTGTAAGCCAGTGTAGGATCAGCAAGACCGTCTTTTGAAGGAAGACCGTTTGCATCTTTTGTATAGTTTACACCTTCAACACCGTATGCCAGTGTCCAGTAACCGCCGTCTGCAGATTCGTCAGCCATCCATTCAAGAAGAGAAGCGATTGCATCTTTTTTGCCTGCATCAGCTGCATCCTGAGAAACAGCATAGATACGGAATCCACCTGCGGGATCAAATGTACCAGCACCGCTGAATCCTTTGGGACCTTTGGGAGGATCGATTACAATCCACTGTCCTTCGGGGAAGTTCTGGTCAAAGGGTTTATAGTTAGCTTCGTTTGCATAAGCAGCCATCTGTTCACGCATGATACCGAATTTTCCCTGTTTCCATGCAGCACGGAAATCGTCTTTCTTGTAAGAAGTCCAGTTGGGGTCGATTACTTTTGCGTCAACCATTTCTTTTACGTATGTGAGCATGTCGAAATAAGAATCTTTGTAAAGGTTCAGTTTACCTGTTGACATATCCCATACACCTGCTACGTCAAAAGCACCTGCAAAGGGATCAAAACGGCGTCCGAGTCCCAGTGCATCAGCAGCAGATTCGATATAAGCACCGAATCCCCATGTGTCGTCTTTTCCGTTTCCGTCAGGATCGTTGTATGTGAAAGCTTTCATTACAGCAAGGAAATCTTCTGTTGTTACAGGAACAGAAAGTCCCAGGTTGTCAAGCCAGTCTTTGCGGATAAGAACACCTTCGTTGCGGACGATTGTTCCGGGATCTGCAAGACCGTATGATTTTCCGTCTACTGTTGTGAATGCACGTGAAGCAGCATCGTAGTGAGTTGCTGTACGTTTGGGCATTTTTGCATACATGTCGTCAACATCAGCAATCAGACCCTGATCGATGAGTTTGAGCCATGAAGAACGGTCTACCATGAAAAGATCAGGCAGAGCGTTTGCAGCACCAGCTGCGTTTACTTTTACAGTCTGGTCATCCTGTGATGAAGGAAGAGCTGTAAGTGTAAGATTGATGTTCAGTTTTTCTTTAACGATGTCATAAACAACCCAGTCGTCCGGTGGCGGTCCTGATTCAGAAGCAAGAGCTCCGTACCAGATTTCGATGTCTACAGGACCTTTGGGTGCTGCAGCTGTTGTTTCGGTCTTACCTTTTGCAAATGCAGCAGGGAGAACCAGTGCGAGAACCAGCAGAATCAGTGCCAGTTTCTTCATGAATTGTTTCATATATTCCTCCTATTTGGCATAACAGCCGCAGTAAAACGGCTGCTTGAAACAATGTGATATGAACCGGGAAACCGGTCCGTGACTGATGAAATCAGCCTTTAACACTTCCAAGGAGAGTTCCCTTGGTAAAGTACTTCTGAATGAACGGATAAGCGATGATCATGGGGATTGCCGACATGAATACGCTTGCTGCCTTGATTGCAGAGATCGGAGCTTCTCCGAATGCATTTACATCAAGGTTTTCGTTCAGGCTTGCACCCAGCAGGATGTTGCGCAACAGAATTGGCAGTGGCTGCAGTGTGCTTTTGTTCAAATACAGCATGGCGTGGAAGAAGTCGTTCCAGAAGGACACACCGTAATAAAGACCGATTGTCATGAGAATCGGTTTTGAAAGGGGCAGAATGATCCGGATGAGAACCATCCATTCAGGTGCTCCGTCAATTCGTGCTGATTCCTTGAGTTCTCCGGGGATACCTTCGAAGAAACCGCGCATGATGATACAATTGTAAGTACTGATTGCACCGGGAATGAAAACTGCTGCCAGGTGGTCAGTAAGACCGAGGCTTCTTACAACAAGGTAGGAAGGAATCATACCGACGTTGAAAAGATAGGGAATCAGCACAAAAACGTTGAGGAACTTGCGTCCGGGCAAAGTTTTTACTGAAAGTCCATAAGCCATGGGTACTGTAAGAATCAGAGCTGAAGCTACACCGAAAATCAGGATTTTGAAGCTGTTGGTAAAAGCCAGAATGAATCCGTTGTTTCCGAGCAGTGTTTTGTATGCTGCTGTTGACCAGTTCCAGAAAGGAAGGAACATGCCTTCCAGATTGGTTCCGATGTATGTTGACGGACGGAATGAAAGCGTAATAGTACTCCACAGAGGAATTACGACAGCAATCAGAACGATTACCAGAAATACGTCAAGAACTGCATAAAATGCCTTGTCTGAAGCAGGAACTTTGATAGTTGAAGCAGGTGCTTTATATTGTTTTTCTTTAGCCATAATCAATATCTCCTCAAATCCTACAGCAGTGTTGAATCAGAAATCTTGGAAACCAGTCTGTTGGAGAAAAGTACCAGACACATACCGATTACACCTTTGAAAATACCTGCGGCCGTTGCCAGCGAGTAGTTGAACTCCAAGAGACCTTGCCTGTAAACCCAGGTATCAATGATATCCGCAACTTCGTAAACCGGAATTGAATACAACATGTACATCTGGTTGAATCCCGCATCCAGAATGGTACCCAGACGGAGCAGAACTACGGTTGCAATGACGGGAAGGATTGACGGAAGCGTAATGTTGAGAGTGCGCTGCCATGCGGTTGCACCTTCTACCATTGCGGCTTCGTACAAAGAAGGATCGATTGCCATGAGTGCTGCAATAAAGATGATTGCTGACCATCCCATCTCTTTCCATGCGTCTGAAAAGATTACGATCCACGGGAACACTTTTGTATCAGTCATAAAGTTGACCGGCTCGCCGCCGCATGCTTTGATGATGTCATTAACCACACCGTCACCGGGTGCGAAAAGTGAAAGCAGAACACCGTAAACAATAACCCATGACAGGAAGTGAGGCAGATAAGCCAATGTCTGTACGATGGGGCGCAGATACTTGCGGCGGCTTTCATACAGAACAACTGCAAGAATGATTGAAAGAGGAACACTTACAAGCAGCTTGCCGAAACTGTACATAAGTGTGTTGCGGATAAGCTGTTTGAAGTAATAAGCATTCACGAATGTCTTGAAATATTTGAACAGGTCAAGAGCACCTTTTGTGGAAGCCCAGGGGCTTTCCATAACACCATTGCGTGCTTTGAAGTCTTTGAATGCAATCTGACCGTTCCAAATAGGGAAGTATTTGAAAACAACATAATACACAACGGGAATCAGCAGAATTGCATAAATTGAACCGTGACGTTTGATTTCACGCCACAGATGCTTGTTTGCAAGTTTGGTTTGTTTCTCCATAAGTTGTAACCTCGATTGTCAGATTATACGAAGTCCAAAAGAAAATGCCGTTTTTTTATTGCACAATTCCGACATTTTAAGATTTTTTTAGGGATTTTCCCTTAAATTTTAACTTTTTCGGTCAAAAAAGGAAAATATCTTCAGAAAAGTTTGTATTTTTCAGCACATGTTTTTGTACTATTCCGACTTCTACACTACCCTTTCAATAACACAAAAAGTCATGTAATATTAACAGGATGGCCGGCAGGTTACAAAACCATGCAATAATAAGCTCATGCCCGGCAGATTACAAAATCTTGCAACATCAAGCTGATGTCCGGCAGGTTACAAAATCATGCAACATCAAGCTGATGTCCGGCAGATTACCAAATGTCACCTTGAGCGCAGTCGAAAGGTCTATAAAAATTGCACAGAATGCAACAACAATCCTTTTGCGGTGCCAATATTTCAGGAGAAGCGATTTAGTTTATGGAAAAAACAATAGATTTGTGTACAATAGAATCCCAGGTTGAAGATGCGGTTCAGCAGGTAATTGATGCGCGCCCGATGGCAAAAGGTTCCATTTTTGTAATCGGCTGTTCTTCAAGCGAAATAAGCGGCGGACTGATCGGCCATGCTTCAAGCGCCGAAATCGGGGAAGCTGTCTTCAGAGCGGCAAAGCGGATTTGCGACAAAAACGGCATATTTCTTGCCGCCCAATGCTGTGAACATTTGAACAGGGCTCTGGTCATTCCGCGGGAATGTGCGGAAAAATACAATTACGAAGAAGTTTCCGTAGTTCCATGGCTCAAGGGCGGCGGTTCTTTTGCAACTGCTGCCTACCACGGTTTTGAATGCCCCGCAGTGGTGGAGCACATAAAAGCAAGTGCAGGCCTTGACATAGGAAGCACGCTCATCGGCATGCACTTGAAGGACGTAGCAGTTCCTTTCAGGCTTAAGGACTGCCACATCGGGAATGCATACGTTACGGCTGCCTTCACACGTCCGAAGCTGATCGGCGGCCAACGGGCAAAATATGAATAAAGCAGGCTGTTTCTGACAGCGGAAAAAATTGTACAAAAAGGAAAAAAACATGGGATTTCGTAAATCATTGACATTGAGTGAAAAACAGAAGGAAGTGATACGTGCTGTAAAATTCACGATTTTTTCAGTTTCTGCGGGAATTATCGAGATGGCAGTTTTTGCACTGCTGGAATTCGCCACAGACTGGTCATACTGGCCCTGCTATCTCATTGCACTCATTGCGTCGGTAATCTGGAACTTTACGCTGAACAGACAATTCACTTTCAAATCCGCAAACAATGTACCGATTGCAATGCTGAAGGTTGCGGGCTTTTATCTGGTTTTTACGCCATTGTCAACAATTGCCGGAAACTACCTGGCCGAAACTGTGGGTTTGAACGATTTTCTTGTAACCGCCATAAATATGGTCTGCAACTTTGTTCTTGAATATCTTTTCGACCGTTTTGTTGTCTTCGGGAACAGCATCGATACACAGAAAACAAAAAAAGCTGATAACTGATTGCGCAGGAATTTCCGGCACACAAGGCTGAGATTCCTGCAAAGACAAAGATTTTACTTGATTTCTACCGGGGCTCCGGTGAATGAATACTTCATGCAGACAGGATTTCTAAGGGCAATGACAGCGCATTTTCCGTCATCTGCGGAATACATTGCCTTAAGATTCGGTTCCAGTTCAAGAAATTTTTCCCGGATTTCAAGACTGTCCACGTGTTCCGCAAAAGCATCAAGGCGGATCCATGAACCGTCTTTTCCCATTGATGAAATCTGAATCTGAGGATGACTCATCATCTGTTTGAAGCATTCCTTCTGATTGCTTGTCTGAATATAAATGACACCGTCAATTTCTTCGATTGTTCCGAAGGGGCGAACCTGTGCTTTTGCGCCGTCTGTCGTAGCAATAAAATAAATTCCGTTTTCTTTGACAGCTTCTACAATTCTGTTCATTCATAACCTCTTTTTGCCGTTCCATGAACGACCGTTAAATAAGCAATATCTGAAAACCAGATTTTTTGCAGTATACTTTAAAAATTCCCTGCCAACAATACAAAGCAGTTCATTCAGCATTCCACCAGTTGTCAAGCATGAGCGGACTGAACTCCTGAAGGGGCTCAAAATGTTTTTCATTTCTGGTTACCAGGATAACATTGTTTGCTATGGCAATAGCCGCAATCATCATATCCGCAGTTTCAACTGTTTTCCCGGTTTTACGGCAACGTGCACGCAGATCTGCAAGAATGACGGCCGCATGTTCATCAAAGGGAAGCTGGTCAAATGTTTCCTGAACGTAATCATGTATAAAAGCATTAAGAGAAATTTTTTTCTTACCTTTGTCCAACAGATGATATCCGTACAACAGTTCAGACCAAGTAATGCTGCTTATTACACAATCAGGAGTTTTGGCTTCAAGTTGCATCATGACCTTTTCTGAAGGATACTTGTGAGCCAATTCACTGATTACACAGGTATCCAGAAGATAAACCGGTTTCACTCAAATGCCTGCCTCATTGAACGGCGGAGGTGCTGATGACCAGGGTTCTTTTCGGATATCTTCCAGCAGAACGTCAAATTCATCCGAAAGACAGTCTGCGTATTTTTCTCGCCATTTTTTTAGACGGGAAGTCGCCTGTGCGGATTTTCGCGCCCATTCCATCATGTTTTCTTCACTGATAAGCATTACGGAACCTTTTCCATGCTTTGTGATAACGATAACTTCTCCTTCTTCGGCCATAGTCACATATTCACTTAAACGTGCCTTAACATCATATAAAGGTGCTGTCATATAGTCATATTAACATAAATATAACTATTTTGCAAGAAAAAAAGTTTGTAATCAGCATTTAAATTCCGTTTCGGAACTGATTAAAAACTGCAGTCCCGGTGAAGACTGAAAACTGGTTTTCGTGTAAACTCTGTAAAACGGAGGGAGGACTACGCAGACCTATGAAAGAAACAAAACCGATTCCACCTTGGGCAAAAGATATGCCTGAAGATGCATTCATTTCTTACGGACCGACTTACAAGGTTGGTGAATATTTCAATCTTTTCCAAAATGATTCTGCCTGCGGAATGAAATATTACTTTTTTGATCCCACAGAAAACGGTTTTGAAAAAGGGAAAGCCTACCCTGTTCTGATTTTTCTTCACGGCTACACAAATGCTTTGGAAGGAGATGTCTGCATTAATTACGCAGGAGCGGAATTTTTTGCAACAGAAAAATATCAGAAGGCTTTGGGCGGCGCTTACGTCCTTGTTCCGCTTGCCAACGAAAAGCGGAATGCTGAAGGCGAAGTAGTGGACTCATGGGGGCCGAAGTATCAGGAGCCTCTCTATAATCTGATCAGAGACTTCATAAAGAATCACGCGGCTTCCAACGGCGGTGTAAGCAAAAAGCTTCTCTGGGGAAACTCTGCCGGTGCTTCCATGACTTATTTTATGGGCGAAAAATACCCTGATTTCTTCAATATTCTGATTCCCGTCGGCTCAGATGATTTACCGGAAGATTCAGTGATTGACGCTTGGGACAAAAATGATGTCCATCTTTTTCTTGCAATGGGAAAACGTGATGAATTCAATGATTACCAGGGAAAAATTGTTCCCCGCCTGCCCCGCCTCAACAGAATGAAGCACTGCTTTGTTTTTACTCCGGACTGGGTTTACAACGGCGACAAAGGAATTGCTTCAATCAACTTCGGAACGGAAATGGGACAGCACTGTCTTGTGAATCCAATGCATTGCAATCTTTTGTTTGATGACGGCCGGGCTATGGATGAACGGCTTCCGCGCGGACTTACTGACTGGCTTTGTTACGCCCTTACAGACCATCCTTACATTGAAACAACTCCTTTTCTGGAAACTGAACGCCTTGTTCTTCGTCCATTGTTTTTTGATGATTTGCTTGACATTTACAAATGGGCTGGAGACGAAAAAACTGCCCGCTTCATGCTTTATTCCAAATACAAAAGCCCTGCAGACGGCGTTGACTGGATAAATTCTCTTTATACAAATCCGGAAGATCTGGAGTACGGTTTTGTATGGAAAGAAACCGGTGAACTTATCGGAAGCGGCGGAATTTATCATTCACATCATCCGGAAGCTGAATTCTGGAGCATCGGTTACAACATCAGAAGTGACATGTGGAACAAAGGAATTACAACGGAAGCAATCACCAAGATTATTGAATATGCCCGTCAGACTCGCAAAATCCCCGGTCTTGCAGGGACTTTTGCAGTAGACAATATCGGAAGCCGCCGTGTTATGGAAAAACTTGGCATGACTTTTCTTGAAGATACTGAATACACAAAGTTTGACGGCTCGGCTACATTCAAGGCAAAAACTTATTATGTGAAATTCAACGATTGATTCCATGGGCAGTTCGAGAGCCTCACAAAGCGGAGACTCTTGGGCCACATCACCAAACGGAATCACGCAATGAATAAAACTCCTCCGCTGTAAGAGCCTTTACTTTGGAAGCCCTAAAATGCTCAGTATTCTCCGTCACAATATAATCCAGAACAGCATCTTCTGCACATTGCATCTGGAGCCCGTCTTCCAGGTCAAAAAAATCCGAGTCCGACAAAACAGACAGAAACACGTCATTGGGTTCAGTAAGAATTGTAAAATTGTTCGCGATCATAAGCAGAAACTTCAGTCTGTCTTCTTTTGGTATTTCCCTCCTTGTTACGTAGAAAAAATCTGTAAGCGAATGACCAGTTACGTATCCCTTTAATTTTCCATGGATTACATCATCAAAGAGATCCCGTAGGATTTTATGTGTGGAATTCCTGTTCACCGCAATACTGATTATCTCATTGGTGTCAAAAAAAACTTTCAAACTCATTTATAGTCCTTTTTTACTTTCTGTGAAGAAAGACCTTCCCCGTAACGTTCATCAAGATAATCAAAAAATTCCTGCTCATAATCAAAAGATTCCGTTTTTATGCATCCAGTGATTTTATCCAGAATAGCAAGACTTTCTTCCTTATTCATTTTTTTTATCTGAGGCTTTTCTTTTTTTTCTTCCATGAACCGGACAATAACACTCAACAGCTTAAAAAGTTCATCATATTTAAGTTTGCTTGCAAATGCATAAGCCATGGAATAATTGTTCGATGCAATATATGAAGGACTTGGAGAAGCGATTTTTAATTCCGGTTCCGGTTTTATCCTATACTCCACCTCTTCATGTTTATGCTTGTCATCCATAATCACATCATAAGGAATACCGTACTTTTCGCTCAATTTTTTGACTACAAAGACAGGAGGTTCAACATCGCCATTTTCATACTTTATATACATTTGCCGTGAAATTCCCAAAAAATCAGCCAGATCCGTCTGCGTAAAATGATTATTTTCACGTAAATACTTTAACGTTCTGTTCATTCTGACCTCACTTTTGTATAGTATAATTCACAAAACGACTATTGTCAATGAGATTAGACATAATATTCTGTATATTTTTTTTAACATCGATAGCTGAAAAAAGATTCATCAACTTCATTAATTGTTATTCCGGGCATTGAATCCCTTGCAAACCGGACAAGAGCCAAAGCCGCTTCGGAAGCAATTCCCTTCTTCCATAAACAGCAGATTTACAAAGGCCGTTCCCCCAAGCCCCGCCAAGCGGCACTTGGGGTCGCAGTATTCCGGGCTCGGCTCCCCCGCCTCGGTGCGTCGCAACAAGTTGCTCGTGCACCTGCCTCCGGCAGCCCTCCATGTTGCTAACGGTGGGCACAGCTGTGGAACTTGCATCTGTAATTCACGCAAAGAAAAAAGAAAGAATCCCTGTTGTCTTTAGCAGGCAGGAAGTGACTTCTGTAATCAATAATATGAGTGGAAGCAAACAGCTGGCCGCAGAACTGATGTACGGAACAGGAATGCGTCTTAATGAAGTATTGGCTTTAAGAATCCTGGATGTGGATTTTGACATGAATGAAATCATAATCCGTCATGGAAAAGGCGACAAAGACAGACATGTAATGCTTCCGCAAAAGCTTGTTCCCAAAATTAAAGAGCAGATTGCAGCTGTAAAAAAGATTCATCAAGAGGATTTGGAGGCCGGCTGGGGAAAAGTTGCAATGCCAAATCAACTGGATAAAAAATATCCGACGGCGGCCAAAGAGTTTAAATGGCAATGGCTTTTCCCACAGGCAAACAGATGGAAAAATAAAGAAACAGGAGAAGAAGGCCGATGGCATCTGGATGAATCATTACTGCAGAAAGCCGTAAAAAAGGCAGTTCTTGAAGCCGGAATAAATAAGAACGCCAGTTGTCACACCTTCCGACATTCCTTTGCAACACA
>JAKSTU010000043.1 GCA_024402435.1 Treponemataceae bacterium | reverse complement strand
CGTAAGTTTTTGGCTGTGTATCACCACTTTCGTATGTACCGTTCAAATATGCACGAACCGTACTGTATTTGTAATTGTTGGGATAAACTGTCTTTCCGCCGATAGTTCTGTCTGAAATTGCCACATAATATTGGATGTTTGAATTAAGCATGTCTTCAGCCAAAAGAAGCGCTTTTCCCGTTCCGTTATAATCGGCCGTAAGCACTCTCCATTTGATCGGTTCCACCTTAAAATAGCGGTAACTGTTTTCCCATTCCGATTTTGTGGCTGTTCCGTCGCTATATTGATTGGAGAATTCTTCGTGGCGTTCATACCCCATGATACAACCGTCTTCTTTTACTTTTGCATACCAATATCCGTCGCTGCCCTTGTAGTAGGTGTTGGCTCCCATTGTAACGCTTTGGGCTTCATCCACTGTAACCGTGCTGTTCAAAGGCAAAACTGTTTTGGGAAACATTCCGAAATACACGTAAGTTGAGTTTACACTTGCAACATCCCCTGTTTCCGCATCCACCGGGAACTCATACCAGTCAGAGGCAAGAACCCCACCCGAAACACCATAATCAGGGACATCATGCGGACACCCTGTCATGGCAAGCGCAAACAGCACAACCAATGCAACAAAAGCCAACTTTTTCATTACACTTTTCATAATTTCCTTCCTTTTTATAAAAAACTAAAAACAAAAAAAAGGCATTCCTCTGCACGAAAATTCTTGCCCAGTGAAATGCCTTATTTATTCCGTCTTGCGACAAACAACAATTCAGTCAATGTCTACGTCCTATTTTAACACGCTTTTTTACGATGTCAAATGAGGAAAAAGCTTAGCAAAAAAAAAGCCCGACCCGCAGACTTTCCAGCTGCAAATCAGGCTTCCCTATGAATAAAAACTGTTTACGTAACTCAGTCCCCAAGTTCGGAAAGAGGCGTAAGACGGGGTGAATCGTTCTCACCTTCTATGGCAGAAACTTCTTCAAGAAGCTGGCGTGCCTTGGAAGAAAGCCGGGTCGGAATCTGCACCAGAAGTTTTACATACAGGTCACCGCGTTTGTTCGTACCGGGAACAGGAACGCCTTCACCGCGGATTCTGCACATTTTTCCGTGCTGGCTGCCGGCAGGAACTTTAAGCGCAATTTTTTTGCCGTCCAAAGCAGTAATGTAAATGTCGCCGCCCAAAACAGCTTGTGTCATGGAAATGGGAACCGCACAGTAAAGTGTCTGTCCGCTTCGTTCAAAGTACTGATGCTGTGCAACGCGTACTTCTACAATCAGGTCTCCGGAAGGACCGCCGTTTCTGCCGGCATCACCCTGACCGGGAATTTCAATGCGTTTGCCGTCGTCTGTTCCGGCAGGAATTGTTACCAAAAGTTTTGCGCGTTTGCTCTGAACTCCTGTTCCGTTGCATTTGTGGCACGGATTGTCAATGACTGTACCGTTTCCGCGACATGTGGGACAAGGCTGAGAAATGGCGAAAAAACCTGTGCTCTGGCGAATCTGGCCTGCACCCTGACAACGGGGACAAGTTTTTCGGCTGGCACCGTTTGCACCGCCAGTTCCGTTACAGGCATCACATGCAACATTATGGGCAAAAGAAATCTCTGCTTTATGGCCAAAGACAGCCTGTTCCAAAGAAATAGTCAGATTGTAACGGAGACTTGCTCCCTGATTCTGAGCCTGAGCACTCCGCCGGTTTCTTGACCCGCCGAAGAAATTTTCAAACACTCCGCCAAAATCACCGAAAAGGTCTTCAAAATCATGGAATGCAGCACTTCCGTAAGAACCGCCGCCACCACCGCCCATTCCGTCAAGACCGGCAAAGCCATACTGATCATAAATCTGGCGTTTCTGCTCGTCAGAAAGGATTTCGTAAGCTTCTGTCGCCTCTTTGAATTTGTTTTCAGCTTCTTTATCACCAGGATTTTTATCCGGATGAAACTGAATTGCAAGTTTGCGGTATGCTTTTTTGATTTCGTCTTTTGTAGCGCTTTTTTCAACGCCAAGAACTTCGTAATAGTCTCGTTTTGCCATAAATTCTGCCTTAGGTCACTTTATCAAAAAAAACCGTCTTCTGCAATTAAAGCACTTTCATGCTTTGTCAAAGCAGAACGACGGTTTTGCGCAGAAAATCAGAAATGATTATTTGTCGTCGTCAACAACTTCGTAATCAACATCATCTGCTTTGCCTTTGAACTTTGAAGATTTGTTTTCTCCGCTGTTTCCGGCATCAGCACCTGCATTTGCATTGGGATCTGCACCTGCGGCACCCTGCTGAGCAGCCTGTGCTTTGTACATTTCTTCTGCAATCTTGTAAGAAGCCTGTTTCAGTTCTTCTGTTTTTGCTTTGATGTCATCAATGTTGTCGCCCTGAAGAGCCTGTTTGAGTGCAGCAGTTGCGTCTTCAATCTTCTGTTTGTCAGCAGCACTGATCTTGTCACCCATTTCTTTCATTGTTTTTTCAGTCTGATAAACCATTGAATCAGCTTCATTGCGTGCGTCAATCTTCTCGCGCTCTCTCTTGTCTGCTTCTGCATTTGCTTCAGCTTCTTTTACCATGCGGTCGATTTCGCTGTCGCTCAGTCCGCTTGAAGATTCAATGCGGATGTGCTGTTCTTTGCCTGTTCCAAGGTCTTTTGCAGAAACATGAACAATACCGTTTGCATCAATGTCAAAAGTAACTTCAATCTGAGGAACACCGCGGGGAGCTGCAGGAATACCGACCAGGTCAAAACGGCCGAGAGTACGGTTCTGAGCTGCCATTTCGCGTTCACCCTGAAGTACGTGGATTGAAACTGCTGTCTGTCCGTCTGCTGCTGTTGAGAAAATCTGGCTCTTTTTGGTAGGAATTGTGGTGTTGCGCGGAATCAGTTTTGTGAATACGGCACCCATTGTTTCAATACCAAGTGAAAGAGGTGTAACGTCAAGCAGAAGAACGTCTTTAACGTCACCGGCAAGAACACCGCCCTGAATTGCTGCACCGACTGCAACTGCTTCGTCAGGGTTTACACCTTTTGAACCTTCTTTTCCGAAGATTTCTTTTACAATCTGCATTACTTTGGGCATACGTGTTGAACCGCCAACCAGGAGAACTTCGTCAATTTCGGAAGGTTCTACACCGGCATCAGCCATTGCTTTGCGGCAAGGTTCTTTTGTGCGTTCAAGAAGATCTTCTGTCATCTGCTCGAATTTTGCACGTGAAAGTGATTTCTGCAGGTGTTTGGGTCCTGTTGCATCAGCTGTGATAAAGGGAAGGTTGATTTCTGTTGAAGACTGTGCAGAAAGGTCGATTTTTGCTTTTTCTGCTGCTTCGCGGAGACGCTGGAGAGCCATGCGGTCCTGAGAAAGATCGATTCCTGTATCAGCTTTGAATTCATCAATCAGCCAGTTTACTATTTTGCGGTCAAAGTCATCACCACCAAGGTGTGTGTCACCGTTTGTTGCAGTAACTTCAAAAACGCCGTCACCAAGTTCAAGAATAGAAATATCGAATGTACCGCCACCAAGGTCATAAACTGCAATACGTTTGTCATTTTTCTGATCTTTGTTGAGACCGTATGCCAAAGCTGCAGCTGTAGGTTCGTTGATAATGCGCTGAACGTTGAGTCCTGCAATTTTACCTGCGTCTTTTGTTGCCTGGCGCTGAGAGTCATTGAAGTATGCAGGAACTGTGATTACAGCTTCTGTAACTGTTTCGCCAAGGTAATCTTCTGCAGTTTTCTTCATTTTCTGCAGAATGAATGCGCTGATTTCCTGAGGAGAATATTCTTTTCCGCTGATGTCGATACGTACATCTTCTCCATGATCTTTTACATGGTATGGAACCATCTTTGCTTCACCGGTCAGCTCGTTGTAGCGGTGTCCGATGAAACGTTTGATTGAATAAACAGTATTTTCAGGGTTTGTAACCATCTGGTTCTTTGCAGGCTGACCGACAATGCGTTCACCTTTTGCAGTGAAACCTACGATAGAAGGAGTTGTGCGTCCACCTTCTGAGTTCTGGATTACAACAGGTTCGCCACCTTCCATAATAGCAACACATGAGTTTGTTGTACCCAAGTCAATACCGATAATCTTTGCCATTTTCCTTATCTCCTGTAAAACCGACAGTGCGGTCAAAATTTATTAGTTTTCGTCAGCTTTTTCTTCTGACTCTGATTTTACTGAACCGTCAGGCATGTGAACCATTACCTTTGCAGGACGGATAACACGCTCTTTCAGTTTGTAGCCTTTAAGATATACTTCTGCACAGACAGGTTCGGCAACCGGTGCCTGACTTGTCGCAATTGCCTCGTGAATGTCATGATCGAAAAGATCGCCTTTTTCTCCGTAAGTGGACAAATTGTACTTTGCTTCAAGAAGACCGCGGAGCTGTTTGTTGATCATTTTGATTCCGTCAACAACAGGCTTGAGATCTGCCTTTTCTTTCTTTGCATCTGAACCGGCTGCAAGAGCACGGTCAAAATCGTCAAGAACGGCAATCAAATCTGTAAGAAGGTTTGTGTTTGCGTAATCAAAAGCTTCCTGCTTCTCACGGAGCATGCGCTTGCGATAATTGTCAAAATCCGCACATTTGCGCAGATACTGATCTTTAAGTTCCGCATTTTCTTTTTCAAGTGCGGCAAGTTTGTCCTCTGCAGTTTCTTCAGCAGCCTGTTCTGTCTGTTCGGACTGAGAATCTGCAGCAGCTGCACCGTTTGTCTGCATTTCTTCTGCAGCGGCTTCTGCCTGCTGTTCTGTATTATCCATAGTTTCCTTATCGTTCATACAATTTAACTTAATAAACTGATTGAAAAACGTCAACTTTTTTTTAAGAAATCAGTTTTTCGGGCCTTCAATCGTGATTGACTGATCTGCCGTAAAAGATTCTCCCGGCTTCAGTTCAATAAGGCCGGCTTTTTTCTCCCAGTCATGATCCGTGTTCTCAGCATCCGGAATTCCGTACCAGGGTTCAATGCAGTTGAATCCCCATCCGTCCTTGGTTCCCTTGCCGCCCTGCCACATTACCAGATACGGATATCCGGCACAGTTCACTTTTATCAGAGAACCGTCTTTTTTGTTGCGGAGTCCCATCCATGAAGAAGAGAATTTTGTGAGCATCACGCCGTTTCCGAATCCTTCTTCAGTGATTGCAACGATGCCGTCTTTTACAAGCTGGCACGGTTTTGTTACAGGTGCCGTACCTTCTTCGTCGCAGGCCAGCTGAGCCGCATCATTGAAGCAGACAAAATCAACATTTTCCGGGTTTTCGAACTCGTACTGATAATCACTGCGGAGGGTTCCTTCAGGATCAGTGTTCCGGGGACAGTTGAAGGCAGTGTGGCTTCCGATGCTGAAAAGCATTTCAGAACTGTCTGTATTGGTTACAGTTGTTGTAAAAACCAGACCGTCCTCTTTGAGCTGATAATGGGTTTTGAGGCTGAATTTCCACGGGAATTTGTCTGCAGTTGCATCGCTTTCCGTCAGTTCAAAAGTAGCGGAATCTTCGGTTTGTTCCATTATATTGTGTTCCAAGTCACGGCTTATTCCGTTGTTCACAAGCTTGTATTCAGATTCCCTGTAAGTCATGAATCCGTCGCGAATGCGGCCAACATGCGGAAAAAGAACAGGAGCGTGATACTTCCAGACTGATGACGGTCCGTCAAAAACATAGGATGTTCCGTCTTTGACGCTTGTAAATGAGGTGATTTCTGCACCATGAGTGTTGAGAGTTACCTGATAAACTGAATTCTTGAGTTTGATTTCCATTGCTCCAGTATAAAAAGTCTTGCTGGAGTGTACAAGTCCGCCCTCTTTTGCTAGAATGCCCATGTGAAAAAACTTACGGCTTTTCTGTTTATTGTTGTCGCACTTGTTCTTGTATTTTTTTATATTAGGGAGAATTTTGACTTTCTTAAAAAGGAAGACACACAAGTTTCTCCGGTTTTCATGATTGAAGAAGAAGACGATGAAACAGAAGAAAAAGAATCAGAAGTCCTTACGATCGACAATTCCACAATGTTCGCATACATTCCGCTGCGTTATGACGAAACTCTTCTGCAGACTTATCCGGTTTCTATTACAGCAAATTACGCCACTGACGAAATTGAAGACCAGGTCTGTGCCGTGCGCAAGGCCGGAAGCCAGCTGATTACTCTTGTTCTGGCACTTTACAACAAGGAATATTCCAGTTATTACCGCGCAATGGAAATTCCTACGAAAATTTCCCGGGTCAACACACTTTCCGTATCTGCTGAAGACATTGTAGGAAATCACCAGAAAGCACTTGTTTACACAGGATTCAGCGATGACCGCAAAACTGTGATGCAGATTTTTCAGAGTGATTACGAAGACAACAACACTGACAACATTTCATTCCTGATGATCGGAGATTTTGTTACTGACGGAACAATTACAGTTGCAGAAGCAGAGCGTTCCGAGGATTATTCCCGAAAACAGGCTGCAGGAACTGCATGTTCAATCGTAGAAACACGGCCCGCAACCGGGTCTGCAAATGCCTTGGACCAGATTCAGATTGAATACCGCTACAATCAGCGCACAAGAACTTACGAGCAGGCTTCTGAAAGCCGTATTGCAGGAAAAACTGTGAATGCTCAGGAAATCAGAAAGATTCTTGACGGAACAACTGCAACTTTTTCTTCTTTTCTCAACGGACTTTGGTGCAAGACAGAGAGCGACAGCAACGGTTTGTCAAGATTCATGTTTTTCAATCCGGTTCAGAAGGAAGTTATCTGCCTTTTTGACGATACTCAGGAAATTTTCTCATGGGATTCTGACTGGCTCCGTTCAAACGGTATGTCGATTTCCACGGCAAATGCTTCTGTTTCTGCTGTTACGCGGCGTTTTGACATTACTCTGGTCGGTCTTGACGAAATCCGCATCAGATCAACGGATACTGTAGGAATGACAATTTCTGAAGAATCCCTTTGGGACGGCAATTACAAAAAGATGACCAATGCCAACGGAATTCTTCTGCAGTCTCAAACGGAAAAAGTTCTGGACACATCTGACTTTGCGGAACTGCTTGAGACAACCGGAAATCTTTGGATTACACAGGACAATTATCTGATCCGTTTTGCAAAACATCATTGGACGGCAGAAAAGAACGGAGTAACTTCTTCCGGCATTTTTGCACTTTCTCTTGTCCTGTCTCAGCCTGTAATCGAATTCCGGAGCAATGTAACAAATCCCCGCTTTGACGGCTGTTATCTTGTTTCCACAGAAAACAGCACTGACGATTATGATGTTCTGACACTGCAGCCCATTGTCCAGACTGCAGGAAAACTTGTTCCGTCAGGTGATTACATCAGACTGGACAGAGAAAAAGAAAAAGCTGTCCAATAAGGTTTTCAGATCTGTTCAGGTCAGTTCCAAATCAGTCCGAATCACTCAAAATCGCGGCCGGTCAGAAATATTCCCAAGTGACCAGCTCATTCTCATAGTTTTCATGGGTCAGGAATTCCCAGTACAACGAATCGAATGTTTCGTCAGAATCCGAATAGCTTTGAAGCTTTTCCACGCTCATAAGATCAGGGCTGATTCTGTATGCTGCCATAGTTTGGGCCAAAGGATCGTTCACGCTGTTATAAAAGGGCTCAAACTCTTCTTTGCCTTTTTCGATTCTGCTGATGAAATTTTTCCGCAGCTGTTCATAACGGGGACTGTTAAATTCGAGAGTTTCTTCATCAATTCTTTTTGGCGGCTCTTCCCTCAGAATAACGTAGGCATCAAATGTATAAGGATTTTCGTCCAGATATGCTCTTACATTCTGATAATGCTTTCTTGCGCTGATCATTTTGCTGCTTGTTCCGCTCCGGTTCCTGAAATCGCAGAACACGAAGAATTCATCATCTTTGTACAATTTTTTCGAACCGTAAAGATTCACTTTGTCGAAAATGTTTCTCATGTACTTACGGATGTCTGCCTTGTAGAATTCACAGTAATAGTCCGTAGAAACCGGGTAATGAGTCCACCATTCAGACCAGGTCATATAGTCGGCAACCCTTACATTGAACACAGTTCTTCCGTCGCTTGTCTGCATTCCTTCAGGAAGCATGCACTCAAGGGTTGCAAAAGTTCCCGCTGTGTATCTTGACATTTCGAAATCTGCGCTTACAACCGTAAATTTTCCGGGAAAGTTTTTGTTCATATAAGCGCATAATTGGTCACCGGTCAAAAATTTTGTATTTTTCGGATCTTCACATCCTGTAAAAAAAACTGAAAGCAGAACAAAAAATGCACAAGCGAAGCAGAAAAAACTTTTTTTAACAAAACAATTCATCGAAACCTCCGTAAGCATTTTCCGAAAGAAAAAATTTCGGCATGCTTAAGAATTCAACACATCAAAAGAAAAAAAAGAGTACTTTGCGGAATGAAAAATGTGCAGCAGGATCCGGAGAATCTTTAAAACTTTTAGTCTGCAGAAACCGGATAACAGTCGAAGCCTGCTTTTTTCAGTTTGGCACCCATTGTACCGGCTGCATCATCACCAACAAGAACCGCGTAATATGTTGTGCCGCTGGAACGCACTTCTGAACGGATTGTTGAACTGAAACCGGCGGCTGCAAGTTTGTCCACCATTTCTTCAGCATAGTCCCTGTTTCTGTAGAATCCCGTCTGCTGGTAAACAGAATATTCCTTTGCTGCAGCCGGAACATTGGAAGCAGTTTCTGTCACTGCTTCAGATTGGACATCTGCATCCGCTTTTTTTGCAGCAGTTTCAGATGTCACAGCGGAAACAGTTTTGTCAGATGCAGGCTCCGTCACAGGCTCAGAACCTTTTGACAGAGCAGAAACGCTTTCTTCATCAACCGGAATCTTTGTCACAAGTTTGTCTGCCTGGGCAACACCGGTGGAACTGTAACCCGCCGGTCCCATGTACCAGAAAACTGTGGGCAGCACGGCAGATTCACCTTTTACAACGGCGGCTTCCGGAGACAGCGGAAAATCTTTCTCAAGAGAAGCTGCAAAGGATGCATCTCCTGTAAAATACCACAATGTAAGAAGAACGGAAGGCTTTACAGTGTTCAGAGACTGAAGGTCGGTCATTGATTTGAGGACTGCAAGAGGTTCTTTCAGTTCTGTTTCTGACTGGATTTTGCAGAGCCAGCTCCAAACTGCGTAAAGCTTTGTATAAGCGAGAGCCGCCGTATCTGAAACGCCGTTGAAGGCAGTACTCAGAATATAGTCTGCGGCAATCGTGTTTCCGCAGCACAATGCACAGCGGACGGCGCCCAAAAGGTATTCAGTGTCTGCCACTGCATTTCCTGTTCTGCTTCTGTTTACAGCTGCCGAAAGATTTGCCGCCACACTGTAATTTGACTGAGCTTCGGCAAACAGTCCCAACTGTTCCTGAACAACGGCAAGCACACTTGCAATCTCAAGCCTTTCCGCCGCAGAAGCTCCTGACTTCTGTTGCAGGGCAGTCTGAAGAAGCGCAATGCATTGGGCTGAATCTCCGGCTTTCAGAGCATTCTGCACTGTCTGAGAATAACTGTTCTGCGGCTCAGTCTGAGCACCGGCAGCAGCGAACAGACAGCAGAAAACAACAAGCAGACAAAGCTTTTTCATACAGAACCGCTCAGATTGTCATCATCGGCAGCAGGTTGAGCAGACGGAACCGGAACGCTGTCTGAAACTGAAGAAGTTTTTGCCCCTGCGGACTTCATGTAAAGTGACTGAGAATTTTTCGGAACTTTTGAAGTTTTCGGGGCTTTCGGTTGCTTGGACTGCACAGGCTTAGGTTCTTTTGTGCGGGAACTGTCAGACTTACCGAATGTAAAAGGCAGCATTACCAGCACGCCCAAAGCAAAAGCTGCAAAAATCGTTATGAAAACAGGAACATTGTCAAAAGTTCTGAAGAAAAGCCATACGGAACAGGCGTTCTCAAGATTGAACCCGATAAAAACAGTCACCAGAACTACAATAATGATGAATAAAATCAGTTTGAACGGCATATTTTCTCCCTATACTTTTTAGTCTGCCAGACGCCCTATGAAAGTATTTCCGGTCAGTTCCAGAAGTTCCACCTTTGCAAAACTTCCGATCAGACTTTTGTCAGCGGCAAAAACTACATGAGCATCCTGTTCTGTGCGGCCCAAAAGTTCGGCTTCATTATCCTTGGAAACACATTCCACAAGAACAGTCACAGTCTGCCCCACTCTTTTCGCCATCTGGGCCCTGTTGATTCCAAGCTGGATGTCAATCACCCGGGACAATCTGTCCTTCTTTACATCCAACGGAATCTGATTGTCCATCGTGCAGGCCTTTGTTCCTTCACGAGGATTATAATAATACATAAATGCGGATTCGTAACCAACTATTTCAAGCAGCGATACGGTTTCCGCAAAATCCTCTTCGGTTTCGCCCGGAAATCCCAGCAGAATATCAGTGGACAAAGAAGCATCGGGCAGTTTTTCACGGATCATCTTAACTTTTGCAAGATAATCCTCACGTGTGTAGCGGCGGTTCATAGCCTCAAGAACACGGGTCGAACCGTTCTGAACAGGCAGATGAATATGACGGCAGATAACACGCTCTTTCGCAATTACGTCAATCAGTGCCGGAGAAATGTCTTTAGGATGACTGGACATAAAACGCACCCAGCCTACAGAAGACTGAGTTTTCTTAAGATGGTCGGCAATCATCTGCATCAGGGCAGGAAAATCAATACAAGAACCGTCATCATTATTCCATTTGTAGGAATTCACATTCTGCCCCAAAAGCGTGATTTCTTTTACACCGCGGGAAGAAAGCACATCAATTTCAGAAAGGATTTCCGACGGATTGCGGGAGATTTCACGTCCCCGGACATAGGGAACAATGCAATATGTGCAGAAATTGTTGCAGCCGTGCATAATCGGCACAAAAGCCTGAAAACTGCCTTTTTCATGGGAAAGAGGTGCAAAACTGTACACTGGACTTTCTTCTACCACATCAAGACTGGAATCATTCTGAACAGCATCAATTACAGCTGCAAACTGCTGCTTCTGGAAATTCCCGATTACGTAATCAACAACAGGGAACATTTTGTGCAGATCATCTTTGAGACGTTCGGCCATACAACCGGTAACTGCAAGTGTAAAAGGTGTTTTTCGGGATTTTCTCAATGCAGTATACCAGCCAAGACGGCCGTGGATGCGGGTTTCTGCAGTAGCCCGAACAGAACATGTATTTATTACGATAAAATCCGCGGTTTCAGCTTCAGAAGCCTGAGTCCATCCCCTACGGACAAACAGTTCTTCAATGGATGCAGATTCGGCTTTGTTCATCTGGCATCCGTATGTTTCAAAAAAATATGTCATGACATGGCGATTATACCAAAAGCCGCGCCAAGTGCAAAGACTGCAAAACTCAATCAGTTTCTGTCAGAAAGAAACCAGTTCCATCCGGGTGATTTTTTCGGAGTCTGACTCAATGACTGCATAACCGGCTTTTGTCCCGCCTTTCGGAATGGAAACGGATCCTGGATTCATGAAAGTGTATTCGCCCTTGCCGCACATTTCTTCAGTTTTCAGCAGTGAAACATGTGTGTGACCGCTTACAATGACTGTTCCGGGCGTACAGAGTTCCGCAGCCTGTTCTTCGGTGTAAATGTGGCCATGATGAACGAATACACGCTTTCCGCATGGCAGCAGTATATGGGCATAGGGCGCAAGAACCGGAAAATCCAGCACCATCTGGTCAACTTCGCTGTCACAGTTGCCCCGCACACCGATAATCACATCTTTGTAAGTGTTCAGCATTGGTGCAAGTTTTTTCGTGTCATAACCTTCAGGAAGATCATTTCTGGGACCATGATTCAGATAATCACCGCAAATCACCAGATAATCCGCCTGTTCCTTCTCAAAAGCAGCAAGAGCTTTTTCAAAAGCGGGAACACTTCCGTGAATATCTGAAACAATGAACAACTTCATGAGTTTTCTCCCCAAAGACCAGTTCAGGACAATGTTTCCCGCCGGTCACGTCACAAACTTTTCAAACAGCGGTCATGCAAAAGTTTCAGCCAGAACTTGTCTGATGATTTCAAGACCGGAATCAATGTCCTGCATTGAAATTACGAGAGGCGGCAAGAAACGGAGCGTATTTGCACCGGCTGTAGAAATACAAAGCCCTTTCGGGGCATGGTCAAGACAAGCCTTCTGAATTTTTCCTGAAATTCCAGGGTCTCCGGCAACATCAATACCGACCATCAGACCTTTTCCGCGAACGTCCTTGACATAAGGAAGATTCCAACTGCGGACCGTGTTGCGGATATAATCACCTTTTTTGACAACATTTTCGTAAAAACCGGGTTTTGCAAATTCATCAAGAACAGCAGTTGCTGCAGCTGTAGCAAGAGGATTTCCTGCGAATGTGGACTGATGGTCACCGGCTGCAAAAACATCTTTTGCTTTTCCGCGGAAAATACAGGCACCCATGGGAATTCCGCCTGCAATGCCTTTTGCAAGAGTTACCACTTCCGGTTCAAAGCCAAGCTGTTCACTGGCCAGCAAAGTTCCGGTGCGTCCCATACCGGTCTGCACTTCGTCAGCAATAACGATTGCACCGGCTTTTCGTGCGGCTTCCGCAGCTGCTTTCGCCCAGTCAGAATCCACCAGGTTTACACCGCCTTCACCCTGAACACATTCAAACATGAGTGCGCAGACAGAATCATCAAAAGCAGTTTTGAGGGCCTCATAGTCATTGGCTTTAATTGTTTTGAAGCCGGCAGGATAAGGAGCAAAGCAATCAGGATGGAATTTGTCCTGACCTGTAGCACAAAGGGTTGCAATGGTGCGGCCATGGAATGATTTTTCCAGTGTTACAATAACGTTGCGCGGTTTTGCTGCAGGATCTTTGGCCGTGCTTTCCATCCAGCCGTATTTGCGGGCAAGTTTTATGGCAGCTTCATTTGCTTCTGCGCCGCTGTTTCCAAAATAAACACGGTCAAAACCTGTTGCGGCAAGCAGTTTTTCTGCATAAGCAAGCCCCACGTCGGAATTGTAATAATTTGAAATGTGAATCTGCTTCTGTGCCTGTTCGCTTACAGCTTTTACCAAAGCAGGATGTGCATGTCCAAGACAGTTCACACCGATTCCTGAAAGAAAATCGATGTAATCTTTTCCGTCTTTGTCAGTCAGAGTGCATTCTTTTGCACTGCTGAACACAACGGGAAAACTTCCGTAATTGTTTACGATTACTCCGGCCATAAGTACCTCTATAAAATCATCTGAAATTCTGCTGCACAAGTTTCAAAAATCAAGTGCAGTCCATTCAAAAAAAAAATCAAAACTTAACGGGGAAAAAACTGTTCGCTGGAATTCAAACGCACCAGCTGTACAGATTCATCCTTATATTCTTCAACAAGTTCTTCGATTGTCAATTCCTTGCCGTCTTTGAACACGATTACAGAAAAACGTCCGTTTCTGTCAAAAATCGGGAAAAAAGCCGCGGCTTCATTGTACACAACAATTTCCTGCTCCGCTTTTTCCACATGGCGCAAGGCTCCAAGATAAAAACGTCCCGGTTCCTGAATTGCAAGCATGTACATAATGGTCTTGAGAGGCGGAACTGAATAGCCTGCTACCTCGGAATAAGCATCAGCAATGATTTTTTTGTTTACGAGGACTCCGGATTCTTCAAAAGAATAATCATTGCTGCTGAGAACAGAAACAACAGCGGCTGCAAGATTGCGTGTCCAGTCCAATGCGAGCATCGTGTTGTAATCTTCTGCCACGGAATACGCAAGGCTTCCGGGTCTGAAACCGACAGTTGATCTGAAAAGCGGATTGATCAGAACACCGCTGCTTGATACAGGCCGGACAAGACCGTCTGCAATCCATTTTACAAAGCCGACGCTGCTCTGATAAAGAACTTCATCTCCTTTTTCTGTAAAAGCAGGAGAAAGATCAACATAGGAAACTTCATTCTTGTTAATGTAGACAGTGTTTCCTTCTTCATCCTCAGCAATGCTTTCCATATAACGGAACCGTGAAAGATTTTCCCGTATTACGGCAATCATCTGGCGGCTTCCGTCGTAAAGTTCGTAGTAAAAAACATCATCAGCCCAGGGAAATGATTTGTCCGTAAGAGTCCGCATTGTTGCAAAACTCATTGTAAGAAGCGATTCAAAAGGCAGTCCTACGGGAACACTGCGGGCAATTGTCTGACCGAACACGACAAAATCACCTGCTGATTTTTCAGAACTGATTCTTTCAGAAGGTCTGAACTGAACATAAACCTGGGAATCCGCAGAAAAATAATAACGCAAAGAAAGATAACTGCCGTCAGAAGTTTTTCTGTAAAGAATCCAGCTGCCCCTGTTTTCCGCAGGATAAGTTTTCTGCATTGTTTCCGTTTCTCCGGCTCCTGAATACACAAAAACTTTTTCTTCCTTACAGGGAGCAACAATTATTGCGCATTCTTCACCGTAGTTTTCAAAACGCACCTGAAACTCTGCACCGGAACTGTCAACAAAAACCTGAGCTTCTCTTCCCTGGAGAGCAGAAATCTTCGCAGAGAGCCAGGAATTTCTGATCTGTGTGCGGATTTCAAAAGAATCCTGCATGTCATCAAAAAAGTTGACGGCAAAAAGAGAAGCTGCAGACAATGTCAGCGTAAAAAGCAGACAGAAAACCAGTTTATTCTTTTTCATCGGGATGCCGTCCCAAAGGTGCATTTGCCAGAAGCAGCTTGAGTCTGTTGAGCTGGTTTACTTCACTGGAACCCGGATCGTAGTCGATTGCGGCAATGTTTGCCTCAGGATAACGGCGGCGAAGTTCTTTGATCATTCCTTTTCCGGTTACATGGTTCGGCAAGCAGGCAAAAGGCTGAACACAAGCAATTGACGGAACTCCGTCGTGAATAAGCTCAACCATTTCTGCAGTAAGGAACCAGCCCTCACCCATGATGTTTCCTGTCTGAACAATGTCGTTTACGCCTTCCATCAGTTCATAAATTGATGAAGGCGGACTGAAACGACGGCTCTTTCTGAGCATTTTTTTGATGTATCTGCGGTAGAGATCCATTGCCCAAACAAGAAGCCGTGCATTCCGTTCGGTTTTCTTCGGGAATGCCAGTTCCTGATGACGGAAAATTCCGGTTGAGAACGTGTAGAAAAGGAAGTCTGCCAAATCCGGCACAACACATTCTGCGCCTTCACGTTCAATAGTTCCGAAAATGTCGTTGTTTGCAACAGGATGGAATTTTACGAGAATTTCACCGACAACACCAACACGCGGTTTTTTGACCGGAAGCAGAGGAATTGAATCAAAATCGCGGATTATTCCGCGGATTATTCTGTGGTAGCCCGCAATAGAAAGGGATTCCAGCTGTTTCTGTGCCCGTGCGTTCCATTTTTCATACAGCGCATTCGCTTCACCGGGATTTGCTTCATAAGGACGTGTCCGGTACAGAACACGCATCAGCAAGTCACCGATCATCACCGACATGAGGGCGCGGTGAAGCAGTGCCGGAGTGATTTTGAAACCGGGGTTTCCTTCAAGACCGGAGGCATTCAGTGAAACGACGGGAACCTGGGAATAACCTGCGTCGTTAAGCGCACGCCGGATAAAGCCGATGTAGTTTGTCGCACGGCAACCGCCGCCCGTCTGTGTAATCATCAGACTGGTGTGATCAAGGTCGTATTTTCCTGATTTGAGGGCTGCCATCATCTGTCCTGCAACGATAATTGAAGGATAACATGCGTCATTGTTTACGAACTGAAGACCAGTTTCTACGGCGACTGAATCAACTTCCGGAAGAACCACGAATTTGTAGCCGGAATACTGGAATGCGCGTTGAAGAAGTCTGAAATGAATCGGAGACATCTGAGGAGCAATAATCGTATGGGTTGTCTTCATTTCCTTCGTGAAAATCTGACGCTGATATGCAGCTGATTTTACAACCGGCTTACGTTTGTTGCGTTCACGTTCCTTTACGGCGGCAATAAGGCTTCTGATGCGGATACGGACTGCACCGAGATTGCTGCCTTCGTCAATTTTGATAAGTGTGTACATGCGGCCTTTTGCTGCAAGAATTTCTTCAACCTGATCCGATGTAACCGCATCAAGACCGCATCCGAAACTTGTAAGCTGAATCAGTTCCAGATTAGGCATTCCGGAAACGAAGGCAGCCGCACGATACAAACGGTTATGATAGGTCCACTGGTCAACAATGCGAAGCGGACGCTCAATCGCACCGAGATGTGCCACACTGTCTTCCGTGAAAACTGCAATTCCCAGGCTGGAAATCATTTCAGGAATTCCGTGGTTGATTTCCGGATCAAGATGATAAGGACGACCGGAAAGAACAATACCGTTAAGTCCGCGGCGGATGATTTCTTCCAGGGCTTCTTCACCTTTCCGGTGTGTCTCTTCACGGAAACGTTCCTGTTCAGCCCAAGCGGCTTCAACTGCAGCATCGATTTCCTGACGGGTAATGTCAAATTTCTGTCCCATTTCTTCAAAAAGCCGTTCTGCAAGACGGGCCTTGTCGTAAATGGGCAGGAAAGGATTCATGAAAGTAATTGAATCATCCTGTCGGAGCGCATCAACATTATTGCGGAGAACTTCAGGATAACTTGTTACGATGGGACAATTGTAATGATTGCCGGCGCCTTCATCTTCCTTCTGTTCATAGGGAGCACAGGGATAGAAAATGAATTTGACACCCTGTTTAAGGAGTGCTTCCACATGACCGTGGCTTATTTTTCCGGGATAACAGACTGATTCAGAGGGAATTGTTTCAAGACCAAGCTCATAAATTCCACGGCCGGAGCGGGGAGAAAGACGTACGCGGAAACCCAGATGTGTAAAGAATGTGAACCACAAAGGATAGTTTTCGTACATGTTCAGTACACGGGGAATTCCTACGTCACCGCGTTTTGCGTCTGCGGCGGCCAAAGGTTTGTAACCGAAAAGCCTTTTGTACTTCCAGTCAAAAAGATTGGGAATTGATTCTCTCTCTGTTTTTTCGGCAACTGCAGTTTTTTCTGCATTTCCGGCATCAACAGTTTTTACGTCACCGGCTTTTTTGTCGGCTTCGTCCAGTTCTGCGCCGCGTTCACAGCGGTTTCCTGTAATGAAGCGGCGTTTTTCGTCACCGGTTGAGAATGTATTGATCGTAAGCAGACAGTTGTTCTGGCATTTTCCGCAGCGTCGCAGTTCCAGATCAACCTTAAAATTGTTCAGTTCTTCCAAAGTGGCAAGACCTGTCCGTACAGAATCCCGTTCTTCCGGCTTTATGTCCTTCCACTGGTCCAGCGCGATTAGGGCCGCACCATAAGCACCCATAAGCCCCGCAACATCAGGACGGAAAACATTTACGCCGGCAATTTTTTCAAATGCACGAAGAACTGCATCATTGTTGAAAGTTCCGCCCTGTACGACAACTTTTTTGCCGATGTCGCTGGCTTTGCGCAGTTTGATTACTTTGAACAGTGCGTTTTTGATTACCGAGTATGACAGACCTGCTGAAATGTCGGCAACGGTTGCGCCTTCTTTCTGTGCCTGTTTTACACGGCTGTTCATGAAGACAGTACAGCGGCTTCCCAAATCAATGGGGTGTTCGGCCAAAAGAGCTTTGCGGCTGAAATCGCGGATGTTCATGCCCAAAGAACGGGCAAAATTGTCAAGGAATGAACCGCATCCGGACGAACATGCTTCGTTCAGCTGGATACCGGTGATGGCACCGTCTTTCATGCGGAGACATTTCATGTCCTGACCGCCGATGTCCAGAAGGAATTCTACACCGGGAACAAAAAAGTCTGCAGCGCGATAGTGAGCAATTGTCTCAACTTCTCCTGCGTCCGCCTTGAGAGATGCCTGGAACAGAGCTTCTCCATAGCCGGTAGAAACTGTGCGGGCAATATACACGTCTTTCGGCAGCTGGGAATAAAGATCCTTGAGAACGCGTACTGCAAGTTCTACCGGGTTTCCTGCGTTGACATCGTAGAAGCGCCACAGAATTCTTCCTTCCTGATCAATCAGGACTGCTTTGGTAGTTGTTGAACCGGCATCCAGCCCAAGGAACACAGGGCCTTTTGCCTGCTGGAGATCAGCAGAAGCAGCCATCTCGGAAGCGTGCCGTTTGTGGAATTCTTCAAGTTCTTCTTCATTGCGGAAAAGCGGATCCAAACGCTGGACTTCAATCATTTCTGCATCAGAAAGTGTGCTGAGAGAGTTTCTGAGTTCTTCAACAGTGCGGAACCGTGTTTCCTCGTTTTCAGGATTTACACAAGTGTAAGTTTTTTCTGCGGAGAAAGCTGCACCGGCCGCGACAAAAAGCTGGGAATCTTCCGGAACAATGATTTCTTCGTCTTTAAGTTTGAGCGTAACGATAAAACGCTGACGAAGCTGATCCAAAAAATGCAGAGGTCCGCCCAAAAAGGCAACATTTCCGCGGATAGGTTTTCCGCAGGCAAGACCGGAAATAGTCTGACTTACTACTGCCTGAAAAATGGAAGCAGCAATATCTTCCCGGCGGGCACCTTCGTTTATGAGAGGCTGAATATCAGTTTTTGCGAAAACACCGCACCGTGCGGCGATAGGATAAATTGTGGTTGCACCGCGGGCCAGTTCGTTAAGCCCGGGAGCATCTGTTTCCAGAAGTGCAGCCATCTGATCAATGAAAGCACCGGTACCGCCGGCACAGGTACCGTTCATGCGCTGTTCAACGGCTGTTCCGAAATATGTGATTTTTGCGTCTTCACCGCCCAACTCAATCACAACATCCGTCTTGGGAATGAGTTTGCGTACAGCAGTGGTTGAGGCGACAACTTCCTGAATGAATGGAATTGAAAGCCACTGGCTTACGGAAAGTCCTCCGGAACCAGTGACTTTTACGCTCATTGTCTGCTTTTTTCCGGCAGGACAGGCTTTTTCACTTGCGTCAAGGGCACGGGACACAACCGCAATGATCGTACTTCGTATGTCAGCACGATGCCGTTCATATTCACTGTAAATGATTTCGTCATTCTTATCGAGGACAACAACTTTTACCGTTGTTGATCCTACATCAATACCCATGCGCAAAGGCTCTAATACGGGCTGAAATTGGGTGTTAGCGTCGAGTTCCATATTCCATAAAATATAATAAATTTTTCAAGGCAATACAATTGGAAAATGTTTCGGTTCGCATCCAGCCGATTTTAATTTGAGAGACCACCAATCTATGGTTAGAGAGCCTTACAAACCGGCGCCTCAGAAACCACCGTACACACTGACTCTTCGGCTCAGCGCACGCCAAAAAGCAGTTTTCCGTATGAAGGATAAGGCCATGCACCCGCGTCAGAAACTGCTTCCATTTTGTCTGCATCCGCACGAAGTCCTGCCATGTCAGGAATAATCACATCCTTGTAAAAATCCGCCAGCTCCACAAGGTCAGAAATTTCACGGGCTTTGGCAAGATCAGCTTCCAGCCTGTTCGCGGCACAATAAACAGCACCTGTAAGTTCGTCAATTTTTGCAACAGTTTCCAGCTCATAAACACATGTCCCGCCGGAAACATTTTTCAGCAGATTCAGCTTTTCGCGTGCATTTTCCGCAAGTTTTGCAGAATAGCCGCTCATTGCAGGCAGAATGTCCTTCCGAGCCATGTCCAGCATTGTCAGCGCTTCAATGTTCACAATCTTGCAATAATTTTCCAGATAAATTTCATGACGCGCTTCCATTTCAGTACGGCTGAAAACTTTATGAGTTTCAAAAAGCGCAACATTTTTCTCTGAAAGCATGTATTTCAGTGCATCAGGTGTTGTGCGCAAATTCAGAAGTCCGCGTTTTTCCGCTTCGGCAACCCATTCTTCAGTGTAACCGTCACCGTTGAAAACAACCCTTTCGTGATCCGTAATGGTTTTTCTGATCAGTTCTTCCAGTGCGTCACCAAAATCAGCAGATCCTGCTTTAGGCTCCAGAATGTCTGCAAACTGACGCAAACTTTCTGCAACAGCCGTATTCAGCACAGTGTTTGCACTTGAAATTGAAGAAGAAGAACCGGGGCTCCGGAACTCGAACTTATTGCCGGTAAAAGCAAAAGGACTGGTTCTGTTGCGGTCAGTCGTGTCTTTCGGGAACTTCGGCAAAGTATGCACACCGATTCTCATCACTTCTTTCTGACGTGCATCGTACACCGCGCCGGACTTTATGGAATCAAGAATTTCCGTAAGTTCCGTACCCAAAAAAATCGAAAGAATTGCGGGAGGTGCTTCATTGGCGCCAAGACGGTGATCGTTTCCGGCAGTTGCCACAGAAATGCGGAGCAAATCCTGATAATCGTCCACAGCCTTTATGATTGCGGCCAGAATCAGCAGGAACTGGGCATTCTGTGCAGGAGTTTCTCCCGGTTCCAGAAGATTTACGCCAGTGTCCGTAGAAATTGACCAGTTGTTGTGCTTTCCGCTTCCGTTCACACCGGCAAAAGGTTTTTCATGCAGCAGACAAACCAGACCGTGCCGTTTGGCCACCTTCTGCATAAGTTCCATAATCAGCTGATTGTGATCCGCTGCAATGTTTGTGGTTGAAAAAATCGGAGCCAATTCATGCTGGGCAGGAGCAACTTCATTGTGTTCTGTTTTTGCCAGAACGCCAAGCTTCCACAGTTCCTCGTCAAGCTCCTTCATAAAAGCCTTTACACGGGGTTTGATGGCACCGAAATAATGATCATCCAGTTCCTGACCTTTCGGAGAACGGGAACCGAACAGAGTGCGGCCGGTATAAATCAAGTCTTTGCGCTGGTCGAACAGTTCTTTGTCCAAAAGAAAATATTCCTGTTCTGCGCCCATTGTTGTTCTTGTGTTCTCAACACCCTGATTTCCGAAAAGTTTCAGGATGCGCATAGCCTGCCGGTTGATTGCTTCCATGGACCGGAGCAAAGCCGTTTTCTGGTCCAGAGCCTCGCCGCCGTATGAACAGAAAACGGTGGGAATGCACAGAGTATCGTCTTTTATGAAAGCATAAGAAGTTGCATCCCAAGCAGTATATCCTCGGGCTTCAAAAGTTGCCCTCAAACCGCCGGAAGGAAAAGAAGAAGCATCAGACTCACCCTGAATCAGTTCTTTCCCTGAAAATTCCATTATGACTTTGCCGTTTTTAGGCTGAATAAAACTGTCGTGCTTTTCCGCGGTAACGCCCGTCATGGGCTGAAACCAATGAGTAAAATGAGTTGCACCTTTTTCAATGGCCCAATCTTTCATTGCGTTGGCCACAACAGAAGCAACATTCAAATCAAGATGTTTGCCTCTTTTAATCGTGCTCTGCAAAGCCTTGTACGTTTCTTTTGGCAAACGGGCAAGCATTGCTTCATCATCAAAAACCATTGAACCGAAAATTTCTGTTACTGAACTCATGCCGTATTGTGGCAATTATCCATGAAAAAATCAATAAAAGCACCTTTAAGGGGCGGAGCCCCGCCCCTGGGTTCAGCTGATGCCGACAAAGCGGCATTCATCTTCACCACACCCCACCCTGCGGGGGCAAACCGACAAAAGTTCCGGCCCCCGCAACGCCCCAACACCCAGCCAGCCGTCATGCCGCCCGCAAAAGCATTATCAGCGTTGGTGGATCCAATGAACACAGACAAAACCGGCGTGTCATGCCGCCCGCAGTGAGCACAGTAATGCCCCTCCTGTCATGCCGCCGCTGCAAGCACAGCATTTCCAGCCAGCCGTCATGCCACGCGCAGTTAGCACAGCAACGCCCCCTCCTGTCATGTTGAGCGGAGTGAGCAAAGCGAACGCAGTCGAAACATCTGTTGACCAAATTAAAGTAATATATTACCTTCTTCTCAAAATATGTAACTTATTACCGATTCGAGGTCAGAATTGTTTGATTCAATGATGAACATTCCGGGAATCACTTTTGGTGACATTCAGCCCGGCCCTTTTCTTCTGGGACTTTTAAGCGCTTTTGACAACCGCTATCAGGCTTCTGCAGATTCTTTCTTCAAAGAAATCACCTGGAAACAGTTTTTTGCAATAATCTGCATCCGGCTTTGCAAAGAAGCCCCCACACTCAACAAACTTGCAGAAGTAATGGGAAGCAGCCATCAGAATGTCAAACAGATTCTGATCAAACTTGAAAAAAAGGGCTTTGTCGCCATGACTACCGACCGGGAAGACAAACGGAAACAGCGGATTACACTTACAAAGCACTGCATGGATTTTTGTGAACAAAATGAAAGCGAAAGCATCAGGATGATCAGTCAGCTTTTTCAAGGAATCAACAATGAACAGCTGATGACTACCATACAGACAATTCTGAAAATGGAAAAAAATCTGGAGAGTTTATGAAAACACTTGTAATTTTCACGTCAAAAACAGGATTCACCCGACAGTATGCTCAATGGATTGCAGAAGGGTGCAACTGTCAGGCAATGGAACTGAATGAGGCCGCAAAAAAACCGGACACTTTTTTTGCCCAATTCGATCAGATTGCTTTCGGCGGATGGATCATGGCCGGCAACGTTGCAAAAATCAGATGGTTTTGGGAAAAAGCAAAAAAGCTTGACTGCAAAAAGCTTGCAGTTTTCTGTGTAGGAGCAAGTCCGGCAGAAAGTCCTGATATTCCGGTTTTTCTTGAGACAGTTGTTCCCATGGAATTCAGAAACAGAACCAAGGCTTTTTATTGTCAGGGCGGAATCAGTTACGAAAAAATGAATTTCCCCATGAAGATGATGATGAAAGCTTTCAGTTCCGCACTCAAAAACAATAAGAACGCATCAGAAAAAGAGCGCGAAATGGCAAAATGGCTTTCTTCATCCTACGACATATCCGCACCAGAACACGCACAACCGGTAATTGACTGGCTGAACAGCTGATTTCCGGTTGTGGGCGGACAGCCGGAGACGAAGTTCCTGACGAAGATCTGCTTGTGCCCCCGCACAACTCAATTTTGCGACAAGGTTCCCTGCGGAGCCTGTCCTCTCGCTTTCTATCCGGCATCTGACGCACTCACCTGTTCCCTGTTGTGGGCGGACAGGCGCAGAAGAGGTTCTTGTCGCGAATTGCTTGTGCCCCCGCACAACTCAATTTTGCGACAAGGTTCCCTGCGGAGCCTGTCCTCTCGCTTTCTATCCGGCATCTGACGCACTCACCTGTTCCCTGTTGTGGGCGGACAAGCGGAGACGGAGCTCCTGACGAAAATCTGCTTGTGTACTGTGATAAAACAAAGTTGTAACACCATGCACCGATAATTTATAATTAGAGG
>JAKSTU010000042.1 GCA_024402435.1 Treponemataceae bacterium | reverse complement strand
GAGAAACATATTTAATATCAAAATCATTCAATCGTGTAAGTGGATAAGTATTATTCAATTCAAACATTTTTAACTCCTTCTCCAACAAATAAATCCGCGTGCATCTGCGTTTATCTGCGGTTAATTATTCCCAACATCAATTTCTGTTGATTTAAATAATCAACTGTATAATTTTAACATAGAAAGTCTGATTTTTTACCGTTTGGTTTGACGCTTACGATTCATCCTATGTCCGCCCTTTTTCTAAATCATAACCATCAGTAGGAAGCGTTTTAAACAGTTTGATTTCATTTTTCATTCACAGGAACTTCCTTCAAAATTCCTTATGAAATATATCATATTTTATTGATTTTTTGCAGACAGAACATCCGGATGGGATATAAACAAAAAAGCAGGCGGGCCACGGATGCGAGAATATTCAGTTTGAGAGCGCAATGCCCGAACAAATTGAAGGGGCTGCCTTATTTGAAGTTTGAATAACTCCTAAGACAGCCCCAATATCGCACAATTAAGTTCTGAACTTCCATGCCTGTTACGCTGCGGCTTACCGCCTGCGCTCCACCGGCATTTCATTCCGGCAGCCCGACTGTTGCTAGTTCAGGGAACGGACAATGCGGAAGCCATTGATCTGGAGGTGGGCGCTGCTGTTGCTCCTGTTGGACACCTTGCAGTAGTCGGCGCCGTAGTCGTAGCTGCCACCGCGTTCATAGCGGCTGTCGTAGTCGTTGTAGGAATCCCAACACCACTCCCACACGTTTCCGCTCATGTCGTAAAGCCCGTATCCGTTTGCCTTCTTCTGCCCTACAGCATGGGTCTTGTTTCCGCTGTTTCCTTCATACCAGCCTACTTCATCAAGACTGTTGCTTCCGGCATATGTGTAGTTCTCTCCGCCCGCTGCGGCGTATTCCCATTCTTCTTCTGTCGGCAGGCGGTATCCGTCGGCTTCTTTGTTCCATGTTACAGTTCCGCTTATTGAGTTACCTTTGTGCGGTGTGTAATACCACTTGCTTACATCTGTACTGCCGTTTACTGAGTATACAGGTGTTTTTCCTCTTGCTTCGCTCAGTTTGTTGCAGAAATATATGGCATCGTACCAGCTTACGTTTTCTACAGGGTTTTCATCGGCTTCGTAATAACTCGGGTTTTCTCCCATTACTGCTTCGTAAAGTAACTGTGTCACTTCCGTTGCACTCATTGAATAACCCTTTAACGGTATGTCTATAAGCGCAATTTCTTCTATTGCCTGTCTCTTTTTCTCGGCAGCTATTCTCGCTTCTTCCCATGAATAAACTGAGTTTACATTATTTCCTTTTTCATCACCTTTAAGATTCTTTCCATAAAATACAGCAGTTTCCAGCGATGCGTTTACTTCCGGAAAATTTTTTATGAATGTGCGGCCGCCCTTATCATCTGCGGGATTATATTCGCCATACTGAAAATATGCTGCTAAAGGGTTTACATAGGCTTTTCCGCTGTCAATAAGATCCATTACATCGGGTGTGATACCTTCAAAAACAATCTTTCCGTCGGTTCCAAGCAAATAACGCTTTCCTTTTACAACTTCTTTTCCGGATTCATCCACGATATTGAATTTATAGTCAACTAATAACCTGCCGCCGTTCTGGCCTACGGCAAAAGCATTCTTATACGTATTTCCATCCAAATAGACAAGGGCTCCGTTTACGTTATAATTTGCATTCTTTTCTGAACTGACCGAGTAAAGAGGCCAGTTGCCAGATTCCGGCAAGTCAAAAGACCAGTCGCTTCTATAAGCTGCAGCATATCCTTTCTGGATGATTTCTACAGTTCTTTTATATCTGTCACTTGTATCATAAGTTATAGTGGCAGAATAACTTGCTGTTCTTGTTTTGTAGTCCAAGTTTCCCTGAACAAGGTCTCCCACTGTTACTTCATATCTGAAAATTGAACTGCCGTATTTTTCAGCATCAATCAACAATGCTTTCCATTCATCATGCATGGTAAATGCATTGAAGTTTCCTTTTCCGGGTTTTCCGCTTTTTATTGTTTCCACCAGTTCTGTATAGCCGTTGTATGCTTCAAGCTTTAATTCCGGCTCGTCATCTGTTGCAAGGGCATCATAATATGCGCCCAACGCAAAGCACCATCTTTTTTCTGTCTCATACTTCTTTGCCTGTTCCAGAGACTTTGTGTAATCTGCACTCTGGGCAAAAAGACCGATGCCGGTTAATAACATGGCAATCAGCACCACAAGTTTTTTCATAAAGATTCCTCCAAATATATCAAGTTTTACTTGCCAACCGGCAAAAACTTATTTAAAGACAAAAAAAAGGCACAACCCATGCAGAATTTTGCATGGGTTGTGCCTTTTTATATCTTATTTCTGATGTAATATTATTTGAACAAAATAATCCCATAATCGAGGAATCTAGCACTTTCAATATTTGTGTCAACATACTTTTTATCATTGTTTCATAAATTATTTGATTCTACAAGGTTAAACTGAACGGCACTGTTCAAGCCGTCCAGTTTTCACCCTTCATCAGATCATTTCAGTTTGAATTCCGAAATACCTTCAATCACCTTGCCAAGGCTTTTTTTCGTATTGTGGGTAGATTCAGTTGTCAAAGTGATTGCATCAGAAATCTGCATTGAATAACTTTCAATCTGATTCATGTTGCTGTTCAGTTCTTCAGAAATCATCTTGAGATTCTGCATTTCTCTTACAATTTTTGAACCGCCTTCCATCATTTCTGCAGAACCGTTCTGAACCTGCACTGTAGAATTGTTGATTGAGTGCATTGCTTCAAGAACCTGCTGATTACCGGCCGACTGCTCTTCCATTGCATTAGAAATTATGTCTTCCTGCTGTTTTACAGTCTGAGACAGTGCGTAAATGTTTTCAAAAGCATTTTGAACCTGACGGATATCGCTGCTTATGCGGCTGATTGAAGCAGAAAGGTTCGTAAGATTTGAACCGATTGCCTTGCTCTGGACTCCGGACTGCTCTGCAAGCTTACGGATTTCATCAGCAACAACAGCAAAACCTTTTCCGCTTTCTCCGGCGTGTGCAGACTCAATTGCCGCATTCATGGCAAGAAGGTTTGTCTGGCTTGAAATGTTCTGAATGATTGAAGCAGCTTCAAGAATTCCCTCGGATTCCCTGTGGACCGAATCCGCTGTTTCAACGGCGGCAGAAACCTGATTTTTACCCTGTTCGGCAGCATCTGCAAGATTTTTTACGGCACTGCTGTTTTTTGCAAGGATTTCAGTAACACTTCTGATGTTGGCAACCATTTCTTCAACGGCGGCTGTAGACTGAGTAACACCGCTTGCCTGATCCGCAATCGCATTGTTAAGCTGCTGGATGTTTGCAAGAATTCTTTCGCTTGAAGCATTTGATTCTTCAACGCCGTTAACCTGATCTTCCATTCTGCCTTTGATGCTTGAAATGGAATCTGTAATGCTTGCAACATTGCTCTTTGTTACGGCCATGTTTTCAACAAGGTCGTCAGACTGATCTGAAGTGGCTTTTGTAGACAGATCAATATCTGAAAGCAGAGCCGCAGTTGTTGCCCTCATGCTGTTCATGTCCTGAATGATTACGCCGAGCTCACTTCTGTTGTTGGCCTTTTCATCACCTACCGAATAATCCTTGACAACCAAAGCAGAAGCAATTTTTCCGATGGAAGTTACACACTGCTTTACATCAGCAATCAGACAGTATTCGATTATTGCAAAATACACCATTGAATAACCTGCATAAGGCAGAATCTTCCGTGAAAGGCTTGTTACGCCCTGTTCAAGATTGCGGGGAACCATTGTAATTGCAAGCAGATAACCCAGAACACCAAGAAGCGCAAAGAGAACTGTAAGAAAGTTGCGCTCCGTAAGAGTCATTGTAAGTTCATCTTTCCTGAAAGGAATGTCGTTGATTTTGGTCTCAAACAGGCGGATGTTGATTACATAGAAAAGAAGCGCAAAGTTGAAGACAACAGCCAGAGAGAAGAACATTACAGAAGCATAGGGAGATGCTCCTTCAAAAGCAGCAAAAGAAGCTTTTCCTGATGAAAGGATTGAACAGGTAATTACACCCTGCACAACACCGGAAGAAACAGGCGCAACAATGTTCAGTTTTGCAAGTCTGTTCAGAGAAGTACCGACCTTGTGGGAATCAATTTTTCCTTCATAATAGGAATTAATCAGTTTTCTGGTTGCCAGACAGGAAGCAACGGCCGCACAGGTCATCAAGAAAAAGAATGCGAGACTTAAGGGATTTTTTGAGACAACGTTATATTCCTGATAGGTACAGATTCCGGCAAGAATTGCCATGAACTGATATACAAGAATCGGGCTCACGTAAACAAGGAACAGCGTGATATAAACCAAAGGCGTCAGTCTGGATTTGGTTTTCGTTTGTTTTTCCATATCTCCTCCAATGAGACAACTGATAAGACAACAGTCAGATTGTGCAGATCAAAAGAAGAAAATCAAAAAAAATCTGTCGTCGTAGCGTTCATTCTATGTCAAGTTTTTCAAACAGGCAATGAAAAACACACTGTCAGTCTGAATATATTACGCTTATTGTTTCTCTTGGGTCAGTGTTCCAACAAGATGTCTTTTCTGATAGACTGATTTTCATGAATCCCGTAAAAACAGCAGTTTTAGTTTCGGGCGGAGGTACGAACCTTCAGGCCCTTATTGATGAAGAACAGAGTCAGAAGACCTGTCCCTATACAGTCAGTCTGGTAATTTCCAGTTCCAAAGACGCATTTGCACTGGAGCGCGCCGCAAAAGCAGGAATTCCTTCCGTAATTGCAAGTCCTTATGCAGTTATGGGTGCAGACAAGGCAAAAGCTGCTTCAATGGAAGAAAAACGTCTGGCAGTTTCAGACAGAGTTCTTGAACTTTGCCGCCAGAACGGAATTGAAGCCATTGTTCTTGCAGGATTTCTGACAGTGCTTTCAGGCAGAATCATCACAGAGTATTCAAACAGAATCATCAACCTGCACCCGGCTTTGCTGCCCAAGTTCGGCGGCGTTGGAATGTGGGGTCATCATGTTCACGAAGCTGTGCTTGCCGCCGGCGAAAAAGAAAGCGGCTGTACTGTTCATCTGGTGGATGCCGGCTGCGATACCGGAAAAATTCTTGTTCAGAAGGCGGTTCCCGTTTTGGCCGGCGACACACCTGACACACTTTATGCGCGCATTGCACCACATGAGCACGAGGCAATGGTAGAAGGTCTCAAGATGCTTTCGGAGAGTTTGCGCTCTGACAGGACCTGATCCACACGGAATCAAGCAGATGCCACTCTCCGTCTGCGGATTCCACAAGTCCAAGCCGGAAAACCTTTGACACAAGGGGAAAAACCGCGTCATCCCCGGACAGAGCTTTGCAGCTGATTGCCACGGGTATTTCCGGCCTGTCACAGATTTCCGCAGTTTTAAGGGCAGATTTCTCAAGCACGCTGCGGATTATCCCAGAAAAACCGAATTCCACTCTGCACACTGCAACCGTCCCCAAACTTTGTCCACGGTCTTCAAGTTCCGGACTCAGAATGCTTATTCCGGTGTCGGAGCCCCGCAGAGCTTCTTTAAGAGAATCCAGCAGTTTTCTCATGGAACGCAAATCAGGCCGCGCTCCGCTTCCGCTTTGTCCGCAAAAAGAATCCTTAAGATCGGCAATGGTGCAGAACAGCGGCTGCAGCAAAAGTCCTTCTGCAAGTCCCGCCCGCTCCAAAAGAGAAATCGTATCTTTGTGTGGAATCAGCACCAGTTTCATGAAGAAAGTATAGCAACAGCCACCGCAGAACTTCAACCACTCCACTGGCATGTTGCGTAAAGCGGACGCAGTGAGCGCCTACAAACGTTCATAATGCTTTGTACAGATCCTTCGACAAAAAAAACTTCGTTTTTTAGTGCTCAGGATGACATACTCGCTTTGTCATACGCTCGCTTTGTCACACGAGTCCCCTTGTCATCCTGAGCGGAACGAACGCAGTGAGTGGAGTCGAAGGATCTCAAAAACATTTCCAACCGCTAGCATAAAATTAACAATTTCAGACATTTTTTACACAATCAGTCCCCATTTTCATCAAAAAACAGGCTTTTTTGCACTGTCCGAAAATGAATGCTATACTTTGCATAATTATAAGAGAGGCAAAATTGAAGCAGTTCCAGTTTGAAGTCCAGAACACCGGCACCCTGTGTCAGGAACTTGAACAGATCAGAAATTTTTGCGCAAACAACACACATTCTTCAGTTTCTTTTCAGATTTTTACACAACTTACGGACACCAAAGAACTGCAGCAGATTACGGACAAAATCGAAGAAGCATTACCCGACGCCTATTGGTACGGAATGCAGACATACGGCAACATACTTAACGGCACTTTTACCGGCGGCAGAACAATCATCACCGCTTCTGTCTTTGAATCAGCGGACACAAAAACCGGTTATTTTCTCATAGACGGCACTGATCCTGATGCGGACTTTGCAGACCTTGAAGAACTTTGGGCTTACTGCAACAAGAACAAATGGATAAAAGCCGTTGAACTTGCTGCATCCTGTTCCGGTGCAGAAAAACTGGGCGTGGACAAACCCATTTCAAACCTGAGAAACGACGTTCAGGTTTTCGGCGGAATCGCAATCAATCCCATTAATGCGCAGGATTCCGACACCTGTGTTTTTTCAAAAAATCACGGCACTTCAACCACATCCATAATAGCAGCGGCAGTCGGAGGCCCGAATCTGCACTGCCAGACTTCGTATATTCTCGGCTGGGAAGGATTGGGCAAAAGTTTTACGGTTACGGACTGCGAAGACAATCTTATCCGCGGAATAGACGGGCTTCCGGCAATCAACATTTACAAAAATTACCTGAATGTTGAAGAAGATTCTGACTTCATGACAAACGCCACATTTTTCCCCTTATTAATAGAAAGAAACGGTGTGGAATCAATCAGAATTCCCTTTGCAACTTCCAACGGACAGGACATAAGACTTGTCAGCAAAGTGGAAAACGGCATGAAAATCCGCCTTTCCTACGGAGACAAAACCACAATCCTTAATCACGTGCGAAGCAGAGTCAAAGAAATGGCAGCTTTCACACCCGACGGAATCCGCTGTTATTCCTGCGCAATCAGAAAAAATTTCTGGGGAAACGAAAAAGTCAGTCAGGAAACAGAAATGTTCCAGCGTCTTGCACCTGCAGACGGATGTTACACAAGAGGAGAAATCATCCGCATAGGCAATTACCTGCATTACATGAACGCAACCATCGTCTCCTGCCTTATCCGCGAAGGCGACACACGCACTCTGACCAACACCCTGGATGACGTTCGGGAACTTAAGCACGATGCCACAAGTCTTGCTCCAAAACTGATCAATTACATAGAAGCTGTGTCCGGCGAACTTGAAGGCCAGTTCAACAGAACGCTATTGGGCATCTCAAAAATCTACAGATCTATGTTCCTCATTGATGCGGAAAACAAAACCCTGATTCAGCTGGACAATGACAAGCGCGTACGGGAAATTCTTGCTGAAAAAAGCGGATTCTGGACAAAAATGAAACATCTTGTGGAAAAGGTGATTACTGAAGACAAAGTTGAAAGCGCACTCAGGTTCTGCAATCTGAACACACTTTCCAAACGTCTTGCAAAAAAAGATTTTATTGACTGCGAACTCACAAGCCGCAGCATCGGCTGGTTCCGCGCACAGTTCATAGTAATCAACAGGAACCGTGACGGACGGCCGTCCCAATACGTTTTTACGGTTCAGGAAATCGATTCCCAGAAGCGTTTTGCTCTGGAACGGGAAAAAATCATCAGAACTTTGGCCAACACTTATTTCACTGTCCATCTTTTTGACCTGGAAGAAGACACAAGTCAGGAAATGTCTTCACAGGAAGTGATTCACACAATTTACGAAGAGCACAAAAAAACCGGAAACCAGAACACGATCCATTCTGCAATGAAGGCGGTCTGCCACAGGGAATTTCTTGAACAAATGCTTGAATTCACGGATTTTTCGACTTTGCCTGAAAGAATGAAGAACAGACAGATGATTTCTGAAGAATTCGACGGAATAATTGCCGGTTGGGCAAAAGCCAGTTTCATTGTTTATGAACGGGACAAATCAGAAAAACTGACAAAAGTACTTTTTGTAACACAGATCATTGAGGATGAAAAAGAAAAAGAACAGAAACTGCTGAATTATTCCATTACCGATGAACTTACCGGGCTTTGGAACCGGCGTGCCTACGAAAACGATCTTAAAGAACTGGAAAAACGGAGTGATTCACATGAGTTCGTGTTTGTTGCGCTGGACGTGAACAGTCTTAAATCCACAAACGACGAAATCGGTCACTCGGCCGGAGACGAACTGATCAAAGGGGCTGCAGAATGCATCACTTTGGCTTTGGGTTCATACGGAAAAATATACCGCACAGGCGGTGATGAGTTTGCCGCAATCCTGAAAATCTCTGAACACGAAATTGAAAAACTGAGGGATCTTCTGGACTTGGCAACCCAAAAATGGCACGGTTTCCTTGTAAAAAAACTTTCTCTTGCAATCGGATTCACTTCAGTTGCAGAATGCGGCGGCGACATTGGGCTTGTTGTGCGCAAAGCGGATCAGCGCATGTACGAAAACAAGGAGCTTTTTTACAGAAGCAAAGGTGTTGACCGGCGCAAAAACCGTGGAGCCTTTGAAATAATCTGCGATTCCTACATAAAGATTCTCCGCATCAATCTTTCCGACGATTCTTTTGACATCATCAAGACGAACAGCTCTGAACTTTCGGAAAGCAAAGGGTACCGCACTGAAAGCATTTCTCAGTGGCTCTATTCTTTTGCAGTTTCCGGGCAGGTTCATCCGGAAGACAGGGAACATTACATTGAGCGGACAAATCTTGAGTTTCTCAGAAAATTCTTTGCGGAGGGAAACCGCTCTTATGCACTGCATTACCGCCGCGCCATCGGAGACGATTTCCGCCATGTCCTCATGGAAATGATTCCTACAAAGTCATTCACTGAGGACAATCAGGAACTTTTTCTTTATGTAAAAGACATCAATGTCTGAAAATGATACAATTTCTTCATGCAGAAAAACAGTTCGGACAGCCAGTACGACAGAATGACACAGGCCCCTGTGGGCGGACTCCTTTTTTCACTTTCGGTTCCTACCATCATTACGATGACGGTAACCAATCTTTACAACATTGCAGACACGGCCTTTGTGGGAACACTTGGAACCAGCGAAAGCGGCGCAACAGGAATCGTATTCGGTTTCATGGCGATTCTGCAGGCTGTTGCCTTCATGTGCGGACAGGGCGCGGGCAGCATAATGAGCCGCAAACTTGGTCAGAAAAATCAGGAAGAGGCTTTGAAATACTGCTCAACGGGATTTTTCTTTTCCTTTTGTCTGGGACTGGTCATTGCGGCAATAAGCTTCATGTTCTTTACTCCGCTGGTTTTTCTTCTCGGAAGCACAGAAACGATTGCGCCCTTTGCAAAGCAGTACATTTTTTTCATTCTGCTTTCTGCGCCTTTTTTCACATCCAGCTACACGATGAACAACCTTCTGCGTTATGAAGGCAAGGCCAAACTTGGAACCGTTGCCCTCATGAGCGGTGCCGTGCTGAACATTGCAGGCGATGCAATTCTTATCTTTGTGTTCAAACTTGGGGTTCGGGGCGCAGGAATTGCAACAGCCGTTTCTCAGTTCATCAGTTTTTCGCTGCTTCTAAGCATGTACATCCGCGGCAAAACTCAGGTAAAAATCAGTTTCCGTTACATTGCCCGGGATTTTTCAACTTTCTGGGAAATTGCTTCCACCGGTTTTCCAAGTCTTCTGCGTCAGGGACTCAACACCATTGCGACAATGCTTCTGAACCGGTCCGCCAGCCTTTACGGAGACGCGGCAGTTTCCGCAATGAGCATTGTTTCCCGCGTCTGTTTTTTTCCCATGTCCGTGGCAATCGGCATTGGACAGGGATTCCAGCCCATCAGTGCATTCAATTACGGCGCACGCAAGCCTGACCGTGTGATCAAAGCCTTCTGGAGCGCAATGACAGGCGCGGTATGTGCTGTTCTTGCAATGGCAGTGCCCCTTTTTGTCTTTGCAGGATTTTTCGTAAGGCTTCTACGCGATGACCCGGCTGTTGTTGAAATTGCAGTGCGGGCTCTGCGCCTTCAGTGCGTTGCCCAGGTTTTTGTCCCCACTGCAATGATGGTGGAAATGGGATTCCAGAGCATCGGCAAGAAATTCTTCGCAAGCCTCGGTTCAAGCCTCAGAAGCGGAATCGTCTTCATTCCGACCCTTCTGATCATGGCAAGAATCCGCGGACTTTCAGGGATTCAGGAATCCCAGCCGCTTTCAATCCTCATCACTTTCGTAATCATGATTTTTCTGTGCCGCAGCTATATCCGGGAAGTCAACAAAGCGCTCTGACCAAATCACTTGTACTTTCATGGCAATCTAATTTTTTTGACAGAATCACTAATTTTGCTTATTATGGAAAGACACGTTTAAATTCAGGAGTTCCTTCATGGAAAACACAAAAACTGGCGGATGGAGAACCAACAAATGGATTCGCGCAGCAATCCCCGCTCTTCTTCTGCACTGCAGTATCGGTACAGTTTACTGCTGGTCTATTTTTTCAACGGAAATTGCAAACTATATCGGCTTTTCCAAAGGCGCTGTAGAATGGGCATTTTCATTCGCAATCTTTTTCTTGGGTATGTCTGCCGCATTCCTGGGTAACATCGTAGAAAAAGATATTCACAAATCATCTTTGATTGCTTCAATCTGTTTTGCAGCCGGTATGGCTCTTACAGGTCTTTTCATCTGGTACGGCGGAGCCCACAAAGGTTCTGTACTGGCTCTGGTCGGAATTTATATCAGTTACGGATTCATCATGGGTGTCGGTCTTGGAACAGGATATCTTTCACCTGTCAAAACCCTCATGCTGTGGTTCAGCGATAAAAAAGGTCTTGCAACAGGTCTTGCAGTTGCCGGTTTCGGTGCTGCAAAAGCCATTGCTTCTCCCATCATGCAGAACATGCTTTCAGGCATGGGTGAAACAGGTATCTACAAAATGTTCCTGATTCTGGCATGTGTTTACTTTGTAATGATGTTCCTGGGACACCTGCTTCTTGCAAAACCTGCCGACTGGCACGAACCTGCAAAAGGCGAGAAAAAACCCGGAATCATCGAAACACTCAAGACAAAACCGATCGGAAACTACATCGGTATCTGGCTCATGTTCTACATCAACATCACTTGCGGTCTTGCAATCATCTCTCAGGAGAAAATGATCGTAAAATGTATCGGTCTTGCAGCATCTGTCGGTCTTATCTCAACAATTTCTGCAGTATTCAATGCAGGCGGACGCCTGGGATTCTCTGCATGGGCTGACAAAATGAAAGACCGCAACACAATCTACAAGATGATTTTCATCATTTCCATTGTTCTTACAATCATTACCATTGCAACAAGCGGAATCAAAAACGGTGACGGAAACGTTCTTCTCTGCGTAATCGTTCTTGCACTGATTTTCATGGTAAACGCAGGATACGGCGGCGGATTCTCCAACGTTCCTACACTGCTCAGCGACCATTACGGAATGGGTTCAATTTCTGCAATCCACGGAATTACACTTTCTGCATGGGCTTTTGCAGGTCTTTCAGGAAACCAGATGGCAAACTGGATTGTAAACCACTTCGGTGAATGGACAGAAGTTCACGGTGTACAGGTTAACCCCACAGGTTACCAGACTGTTCTTTATGTAACATGCGCCCTGTATGTGGTTGCTCTCCTCCTGAGCATTATTCTGGTACGTCCTTCTGACAAGGCTCTTGCTGCTAAGAAAGCAAAATAAACCTTTCTTCTGAAGCATTGTCATTCAGTCTGCGACTGCCAAAACCGCTAGCTAGCGTCGCTAAACGCGCAGGACGGCAAGGAAACTATTGTTCCGTCCTGCGAGTGTTTTTGTCAGCCGCAGCCTTCCTTTCCGTATTCCCAAAAACTTGTTTGCTGCCCGTGCAGGGTTTCTTCCGTTTTTTGCTTTTTTTCATGGAAAATTACTATTTCAAATCTTATGAACCGGAATTAACATTTTTTCATGATCAAGACAACTAAAATTTCACAGGGATACGTACGCGGAATTGCAGCCGCTGACCCTAGAATCATTTCTTACAAAGGTATTCCTTATGCAGCACCGCCAACCGGTGACCTGCGCTGGCAGCCGCCGCAGCCTCATCCGGGTTGGGACGGTGTTCGTGACTGTTACACTTTTTCACCGATTCCGCCGCAGTCAAAACCACAGCCCGGCATTACCAACATTTATGACCTTGAATGGAATGTGGACAAAACAATTCCCATGGACGAAGACTGCCTTACGCTGAACATCTGGACACCTGCCCAGACAAGCGAAGAACGGCTTCCCGTATACTTCTGGATCTATGGCGGCGGTCTGCAGTGGGGCAATTCCGCAGAAATGGAATTTGACGGAGAACGCATTGCCCGGCGCGGAATTGTTGTTGTTACCATAAACTACCGCCTGAACGTATTCGGCTTTTTCGCCGCAGACGGTGTAGAAAGAAACATCGGTAACCGTGACCAGCAGTTTGCACTGAAATGGGTTTACGAAAACATTGCAGCATTCGGCGGCAACCCGGATCACATTGTAATCGGCGGCCAGTCTGCCGGCGGCGGCAGTGTGATTTCTCAGCTCAACTACCCGGAAAACAAAAAGTACATCAAGGGCGCAGTGATTGAAAGCGGATACTTCATCAACCCGTACAAAGATTACTTCAATTTTTCAGAAGCAGATGCCGCCGCACAAAGCGCAGAGTTTCTGGAACACCTTGGCGTAAAAACAATTGAAGAAGCAAAAAAACTTTCATGGGAACAGGTTCGTGACGGAAACGATTCTTTCCATAAAATGTGGTACGGACTTTACGGAAACGATTTCAGCCGCGTAAAAATGGAACAGGCTGTCAAAGAAAAGACTTTCATTGACGTGCCGCTTCTGCACGGTTGGACAGACATTGAGTTCTGCGAAAAAACTCCCGGAGACACACCTGAAGAATTCAAGGCAAAGGCAGAAGAAATTTTCGGGAACAAAGCGGAAGAATTCATGTCTCTTACAAAGGACGGATATTTCAGTCCTGTTGAAGTGGGCAACATTTTCATGAATCATCTGCTCAAGGAAAACGGCTACAAATCTCCGGACTGGCTCTACGAGTTCAGCGCATTCATGCCCGGCGGAGACAATCCCGGTGCATTCCACTCATCAGATTTGTGGTTCTTCTTTGAAACACTGGCAAAATGCTGGCGGCCTTTCAAAGGACAGGATTATGATCTGGCGCGGTGCATGTGCAATTATCTCTGCAACTTCATCAAAAATCTGGATCCCAACGGCAATGACAGCGACGGTTCTGCTCTGCCGCAGTGGAACGCCTACGACAAAGATGCTCCGGACGTAATGATTTTCAAGACAAAGCCCGAAGTTGAAACCCGTTCCGAAAAAGGAATGATGGAGTTCTATCAGAATTTCTTCCATAAAAAAATGTGCGAATGATTTTTCAGGAGCGTACCGTTTTCCGCGGTACGCTTTTTTTTTGAATGATTTTCCTCCGCATAGCGCCCATGTCATGTTGAGCGCAGTCGAAACATTACCTCCGCATAGCACCCCTGTCATGTTGAGCGCAGTCGAAACATCTGTCAGAAAAGATTCTCCGACTTTGCACAGAATGACATTGATGCCGGAAAGCTCTTTAAATATTGCAGTGTCTAAACTATAATCAACCCAAGAGATACACCGATGAATTCACGTTTTTTCCGAGCAACTGTACTTTTGATTTGTTTTTCACTGTTTTTTACACTTTCGTCCTGCAGCAAAAAAATGCTTGCACTTTCAAATCCTGCAGCAGGAACTTCAGAACAGCTGATTCCGCTGAACAAAAACGCCAAAGCACAGCGAATTGACCAGAATCAGTCCCAGTACATGTTCTACCAGTTCCAGAAAAAGCCGGCAAAAACACAGGAACCCCTTTCCCTTAAACTGGTAATGTCATTTGCCGCAGACAGGCTTTCCGGGCAGGACAATTCTTCAAATACGGTTACAGTCGCCTTTCTTTACGACCAGGATTTTTCAGGCGGCAAACTCATAAGCCAGCTTTCACCGCGCCACACTGCAAAAATCACCGGACTCACTGCAGACACAGCAGAAAAAATTTCAGTTTCTGTCCTGCTGCCACAATCAGCAGAAGTTCTGGGTTCCATCCAGGGATTTCTTGTTCATTCCACAGCAGACACCGTTCTTGAAAGCGCTTCCCTTGACGAACCGTTTTTCGGATGCACGACAGGTGACATTTTTTCCTGCGGATTCGGAACCAACGGCGGCATAATCAGTGCAGCAGCACCCTTTGCAGACTTTGATTTTTCCGAAGCAGCCGAAGTTTTCAGCAGCACTTACGGAAATGCGCTGCAATACGTTAACATCACATTCCGGGATCAGGACGACACCGGTCCCCTGGGTCAGCAGAACAAAGCAGTTCTTTCAACTACAGAAAGCGATATTTCCGTCCGCCGGGCACCTGGCCAGACAAGCGTAAAACTTTATGCACCGCGGCTCAAAAACGGAGCACTTGCAGCGGGAATCACTGCACATTCAGAAATGGTTACCGGTGTCTCATACATTGTTGAAAAAGACACATCAACCGGCAAAAACGATGACCGGCCCCTTAAGCCGATCAACACTGACCCCGGCCTTATTTTTGACTGGTCAAAAGAACTTTGGCGCAAAAGCGATTACGAAGTTTTTTCATGGGAGCAGTTTCCTTCAGTCCTGATTTTTGACTTTGCAGATTACAATGTGCAGGACAATTTTCTGAAGCGTCTTGCCTTTTATACGGAAAAGGCCGGGTACAAAGGAAAGCTTTGGACAGACAAGGATCTGGAAGGGCTTCACGGCTACAATGCCCACGATTACAGTGCAGAAGGACTGGCAAAGTTTTTTGATAGCGTCCACAAAGAAAACTTTCAGCTGAACCCGCAGGAACTGGAACTCCGCGCACTTCTTGCAGACAGAGGCGTGATTGTTGCCACAGAAAACGGATGGACTGCCGGAGAAGGCGCGCTCATTTCCATTTCTCAGGAATCTCCCCGTTACCTGCGTGTATCACTTATGGCCCACGAATGCTACCACGGAATTTACTTTACACGCCCTGAACTTCGGGAAGAAGTCAGCAGAGTTTATGCCGCCTTTGACCCGATGTCGCTGCAGTTTCTGGAAGAATATTACACAAGTCAGCCCAGCCTGAACTACGACCGCTCAGACCGGATGCTCATGGAAAACGAAATGATGTCCTACCTTATGCAGCAGGCAATCACCGAAGTTTCATACTATTTCTCCGAAAACCTGGCAAACCGGGCTTCCGTAACAAAACAAATCCCCGAGCTTGCCCGCTACGTGCGTGAAACAAAAGCCCGGGGATTTACAGAAGCAGCGGAAAAACTGCAGGACTTCTTCTACGAAGAATATGGTCTTGCAGCCGGCCGCTGTTATCTTGTGATGTACTGAAAATCAGGGTTCAGACCTGAGCAAAAACTCAGACCTGAGCCAGAGCCTGATCAATATCAGCAATAATGTCTTCAACGTTTTCAAGTCCGCAGCTGAAGCGGATAAGGCCTCCGTCAATTCCGGCGGCAACCAGCTGTTCTTCTGAAAGCTGGCGGTGAGTAGCACTTGCAGGGTGCAGAACGCAGGTACGGATGTCCGCAACATGCACAACATTTGAAGCCAGTTTCAGTGCGTCCATAAAACGTACAGCTGCGGGCCGGCCTCCCTTGATTGAAATGCTTATTACACCGCTTGTTCCGTCTTTAAGATACTTTTTGCCGCGTTCATAGCATTTGTCACCTTCAAGGCCGGGGTAAATTACAGAAATGATTTTGTCGGAAGTGCTGAAGTGCTTTGCCACTTTGTAGGCATTTTCGCAATACTGCTTCATGCGCACCGGCAGCGTTTCAAGACCAAGGTTCAGCAGAAAAGCGGAATTTGCGGCCGGGTAACAGCCGAAGTCGCGCATAAGCTGCATACGTGCTTTGATGATGTAAGCTGATTTTCCGAAAGATTCCACATATTTTACGCCGTGATAACTTTCATCAGGTTCAATGAAATCTGCAAAGTTACCTGTTGCCCTGTTTGCTTCTTCCCAGTCAAAATTACCGGAATCAACAATTACGCCGCCGACCTGCAGAGCGTGTCCGTCCATGTACTTTGAAGTTGAATGCACAACAATGTCAGCACCGAATTCAATCGGGCGGCAAAGGATAGGAGTTGCAAAAGTGTTGTCAATGATGAGGGGCACATGGTTTTTGTGTGCAATTCCTGCAAGTTTTTCAATGTCGCAGACAACCAGAGCCGGATTTGCCAAAGTTTCGCAGAAAAACGCCTTTGTATTGGGTTTGAAAGCTTTCTGGATTTCTTCTTCTGAAGCCTCGCCGTCAACCCAGATGCATTCAATGCCAAGCTTTTTGAGTGTGACGGAAAAAAGATTTACCGTTCCGCCATAAATTGTTGCAGTTGAAACAAAACTGTCTCCGGCACTGCACACATTCAGAATGGAAATCAGCGAAGCAGCCTGTCCGCTTGATGTAAGCATGGCGCCCACACCGCCTTCCAGTGCGGCAATTTTTTTCTCCACTGCATCACAAGTAGGATTTGCAAAACGTGAATACATGAATTCTGTAGGCATATCAAACAGTTTTGCAATATGCTCTGTTGAATCAAAACGATAAGTTGTGCTCTGATAAATGGGCAGAGCCTGAGGTCCGCCGTTTTCGGGTTTGTAGCCTGCATGCAGACAGTCTGTCTCGATTTTCATGAAAAACTCCCTTTAATTTATTGCATCAAAAAAAACAGAATGAATCAGAATGAACGATTTAAAAAGCAAAAAAAAGCCGGCAGTCATACCACCGGCTTTTAATCAAAAAGTCGTAAAACTTAGAAAACCAGAACAACTTCTCCGTTGGGATATGTTGATTCAATGTATTTCTTTACTTTTTCGCTCTTGAGTGCTTTTACCAGAGCAACGATGCGTGCATCATTTTCGTTTCCGGCTTTGACAGCAATTACGTTTACGTAAGGAGAATCAGCACCTTCTACGAAAAGTCCGTCTTTTGCAGCACTGAGTCCTGCGGGAATTGCATAGTTTCCGTTGATTACTGCTGCGTCTACGTCTTCAAGAACGCGGGGCAGTGAAGCTGCTTCAATTTCAGAGAACTTCAGGTTTTTGGGATTGCTTGTAACATCAAGCGGTGTAGCTGTAATTCCGGCATTTGCGCTCAGAGTGATGAGTCCTGCGCTCTGAAGAAGCAGGAATGCGCGACCTTCGTTTGTAGGATCGTTGGGAACAGCAACTGTTGCACCGTTGGGGATGCTTGCAAGATCAGCATATTTCTTTGAATACAGAGCGATAGGTTCAATATGGATACCGCCTGCGTTTACAAGATGATAGCCTTTGTCAGCATTGAATGATTCCAGGTAAGGAATGTGCTGGAAGAAGTTTGCAAGAAGCTGACCGTCTTCTACAGCGTCGTTGGGCATAACGTAATCAGTGAATTCTGTAACTTGAAGAGTGATTCCTTCTGCTGCCAGATCGTCAACAATCAGGTTGAGCATTGCAGCATGAGGTTCGGGTGTTGCACCTACAGTCAGGATAGACTTTGATGATTCTTTTTTTCCGCCTGCAAAAATCAGGGCAAGGCTCAGAAGAGCAGCTGCCAGAGCGAGTGTTTTTTTCATTGTTTCCTCCAAATGAAACTGAATTGTACCTGTATCAATCAAGTACAGGTTCATGTAACCATATTTTCAGATTCATGGTCAACAAACCGGAACAGATATTTTGACTTTTTTTATCAAAATCACACATAATATGTGTGGACTTATGAAAAACATTACTTTATCAATGAGCGAAGAACTGCTCAAAACCGGACGCGAATACGCAGAGGAACAGGGAATTTCGCTTAATACGCTGGTCCGCACTCTTCTTGAACGGGAAGCCGGATCAAAAAAAACTGTCAGTTCGGAAAATTTGTGGCTGACTGAAGTTTTCATGCTCATGGATTCGCTGGGAATGCATTCCAGGGGAGAGCCCTGGACAAGGAGCGATGTGCGCCATGGTTAAATGTTTTGTGGATTCTGACATTTGGGTTGCCGCCGCCGACTTTTACGATCCCCAGAAAAAGCAGCAGGCACGTTTTTTTCTTCAGAACATTGCGCGGGAATCTTTGCCGGTGATTTCGGTGCAGGTAACGGAGGAATTTTTCAGCGCCTGTGTCTCAAGGTTCGGCTGCGACAAGACAAAAGTGCGGCAGATGCTTCATTTGCTGACCAACAATATTGAAACTGTCAATTCAAGTCCCGACCTTTCTGAAAATGCGGTACTAATCAGCGCAGAATCCGGGCTCAGGTACTGGGACGCTGCAATTGTTGCCGCAGCAGAACAGGCACGGTGCACAAGGATTTATTCGGAAAGGATTCCGGCCGGGCTTCTTGTAAGAGGAATACGGGTTGTCAATCCGTTCACGCTGTCCAAAGCAGTTCCGAATCCCATTTCACTGTTCTGAGCAGTAGCGCTGTGCAAGGCGGCGAAGCCGGCCACCGGAAGGAGCGGAGCGAGCGAGGAGGCTGGAGCGGCAGCGGAACCTGGAACATAGCGACGGCACTTTAGTGCCGGACTGCCCTTGACATGCTCTGAGTAATTCAGACGGTTCCAAAAAAATCACTTGACAGTCACGGGTTTTTAGCCCATTGTGCAATAAAACATTTATTCATGGAGGGCATGCAGTTTGAAAGGCAGCTCCGTAACGATCAGCAACGTGTCAAAACAATTCGGGACATTTACCGCACTGGATGACGTCAGTTTTTCTATCAACAAAGGTGAGTTCTTCTCACTTCTTGGTCCTTCCGGCTGTGGCAAGACCACTTTGCTCCGCATCATTGCAGGTTTTGAATTTCCTGATGACGGAGCCGTACTTTTTGACGACAAGAACGTTGTTCCCCTTTCTCCGGAAAAGCGCCAGTCAAACACGGTTTTCCAGAATTATGCACTTTTTCCCCATCTTTCCGTGTACGAAAATGTTGCATTTCCCTTGCGCCTAAAAAAAATGGACAAGCAGCTGATTGATGACAAAGTGCGGGAATACCTGCACCTTGTCCAGCTTGATGCACACATGAGCAAAAAGCCCAACCAGCTTTCGGGCGGGCAGCGTCAGCGTGTTGCCATTGCCCGTGCCCTTATAAATGAACCAAGTGTTCTTCTTCTTGACGAACCGCTCAGTGCATTGGATGCAAAACTGCGCTCAAATCTTCTGATTGATCTGGACACACTTCATGACAAAATCGGTATTACCTTCATTTATGTTACCCATGACCAGGCAGAAGCTCTTTCTGTTTCCGACCGCATTGCCGTAATGAATCAGGGAAAAGTCCTCCAGGTAGGCACACCTTTTGAAATTTACGAAAGTCCTTCAACAGAATTCGTAGCCCAGTTCATCGGAGAAACAAATCTTTTTACGGCCCGTGTTGAAGAATGCGTGCGTTACAAACCGGCGGACAGAGACGAAGAATACATGGTCAAACTTGAAATTCCTGAGCTGGACAAACCTGTTCTGGTTACCGACTACGACCTTACAAATCCCGGACAGAAAGTCTGTGTTTCAGTCCGGCCCGAAAAAATCCGCATTACAACCGAACCGCCCAGCACGACCCGCAACGACATCAACGTATTCAAGGGGATTGTTGAAGAACCTGTGTATTCAGGCTTTCAGTCAAAATTTCTGGTCCGCCTTGAAAACGGAACGATCATCAAAGTATACAAACAGCACCGCAACTTTCTGGACGACGGCCCGGAAATTGAGTGGAAAGACCAGGTTTATGTTTCCTGGAGTGCCAATGACGGCTACATTGTTGAGGACATTGACAAATGAAGGGCGCTTCTGAAACAGTTTTCCAGAAGAAAACAAAATCCGGCCCGAAAAAACTGCTTTCTCCCGGCATCAAATATTCATGGCCCATGGGATTGTGGTTCACGTTCTTTTTCGTCATACCGCTGATCATCATTTTTGTGTACAGTTTTCTCAAAAAAGGAACTTATGGCGGCGTAGTCTGGGAATTTTCACTCAATGCCTACAGACAGATGTTCAACAAATCTTACGGAATCGTATTTCTGCGCACAATCTGGATTTCTGTGATTTCTTCCTTTATAACGATTCTGATTGCACTGCCCTGCGGATATGCAATGGCACGCAGCAAAAACCAGACAGTTCTGCTGCTTCTGGTAATCATTCCCTTCTGGACAAACTCTCTTATCCGCATTTTTGCATGGATGAGCATTCTTGGAAACGACGGTGTGATCAACACGGTTCTGCTCAAACTTGGACTTATCAAGGATTACGCAAAACTTCTGTACAATCAGAGGGCTGTAATTCTCGTGTCAGTGTACATGTATCTGCCTTATGCAATTCTCCCGGTTTTTACGTCAATAGACCGCTTTGACTTTTCACTTCTCGAAGCCGCCCGCGACTTGGGTGCCTCAAAAATGGGCGCAATTTTCAAAGTCATGCTTCCGAACATCCAGAGCGGAATAATCACTGCACTGATTTTTACATTCATCCCGATTTTCGGCTCATATACTGTACCGCTTCTGGTCGGCAGTAAGGATTCCTACATGCTGGGAACAATCATCGTTGAACAGGTGAACAAAACCCGCAACTGGCCGCTGGCCGCCGCTTTTTCCGTGGTAATTACAATTGTAAGTACTGCAGGCGTAATCTGGATGATGGTTTCTTCAAAAAAAGATTTGGCCGCTAAAGGCGACAGTGCAAAAGGAGATTTACGCTGATGAACACTACACCTTTTCGCCCTCTTGTAAGACGCCTGAACAAAAAAAAGCCTCTGAGCGAACCTGCACGTCATGCACGCCGGGCTTTTCAGCACAGAAAAAGTTCTTTTTCCTTTATTGTTCTTGTACTGACTCTGCTTTTTCTGTTTCTGCCCCTTTTCTACATAATCCTCTTTTCATTCAATGCAAGCAAAGGTGCTGAATTCACCGGTTTTTCGCTGATCTGGTACAAGGAACTTTTCTGCAATTCCGAAGAACTTTGGGCTTCTCTGCTCAACAGCCTGATTATTGCACTTTTCTCTGCACTGGTTGCCACTGTCCTTGGAACTTTGGCCGCCATCGGAATTAACTGGTACAAGTTTTTCGGAAAAACTTACATCCAGACCATAAGCTTTCTGCCGATGATTCTGCCGGAAGTAATTGTTGGTGTTTCAATGCTGATTTTCTTCAGCCGGCTTGGAGTGGGTCTGGGACTTTTTACGATTTTTGCGGCCCACACTACATTCTGTCTGCCTTTTGTGTTCCTGCTGGTTCTGGCACGGCTTGACGAATTTGATTTTTCGATCATTGAAGCCGCCCACGACCTTGGTGCAAACGACCGGCAGACGATGACAAAGGTAATCATTCCCGCAATTATGCCCGGTGTCATTTCAGGTTTCGTAATGAGCGTAACCATGAGCCTTGAAGACTTTGTCATCACATTCTTCGTGTCAGGTCCGGGTTCCACTACTCTGCCGCTCTACGTTTACTCAATGATTCGCTTCGGTGTGTCACCGGTAATCAACGCTCTGTCGTTCGTGCTGATTCTTTTTACAGTGCTTCTTGCATTCAGTCTCCGCAAGTTCCTCAAACTGATTGCAGCAAGCAAATAAAAAAGCAAGCAAAAGCCCGAAAAAAAGCTGTCCTTTGAAGTGCTTCCAGTTTTGGTATGCACTTCAGTTTGGGCAGCTTTTTTTGTTGGAAGCATATTCCCCGGTTTCAGCTTTTGGCCGCTTTGAAAACCAAGTCCTATCTTGAGAAATTGGTGAATAATCGTTATATTTTTCCGTGAGCGAAGATAATCCGCTCGTTTACTGTACACATACCGCCGGTGTTTTGCGGCGGAAAGGATATACTATGGCAGATACAATGCATCCTTTGCAGAAAAATCCTGCATGGAAAGGCCGCCGCGGTCCTGTTGTCCTGGTTATTATGGACGGCGTAGGTTACGGCAAACACGAAGAAGGTGATGCAGTAAAAGCATCAAAAATGAAATACCTGGACTGGTTTACAGCAAACTGTCCTCATACAAAACTCAAAGCCCACGGTACTGCAGTCGGTCTTCCCAGCGATGACGACATGGGTAACTCAGAAGTTGGACACAATGCAATGGGCTGCGGCCGCGTTTTTGCACAGGGCGCAAAACTGGTAGGCGAATCAATTGCTACAGGTGCAATGTACGAAGGCGCAACATGGAAAAAGCTTTCTGCAAATGTTCTTGCAAAAAACAGCACACTGCACTTTATCGGTCTGGTTTCTGACGGTAACGTTCATTCTCACATTGAACACCTTAAAGCCATGATCACACAGGCAAACAAAGAGGGAATCAAATCAATCCGCGTACACGCTCTTCTTGACGGCCGCGATGTTCCGCCCACAAGCGCACTTGAATATTTTGAACCGCTGGAAGCTTTCCTTGCCGGTTTTGACGGCTGTGACTACTGCATCGCTTCAGGCGGCGGACGCATGTACATGACCATGGACCGCTACAATGCAGACTGGTCAATGGTTGAACGCGGCTGGAAGGCACACGTTCTTGGCGAAGGACGTCAGTTCGGTTCTGCTGTAGAAGCAATCAAAACTTACCGCGAAGAAAATGCAGGGCTTCTTGACCAGGACATGCACGAATTCGTTGTTGCAAAAGACGGAAAAGCTGTCGGCACAATCAATGACGGTGACAGCGTAATCTTCTTCAACTTCCGCGGTGACCGTTCACTGGAAATCACTGCTGCTTTTGAAGAAAAAGACTTTGACAAGTTTGACCGCGTTCGTGTGCCTGCAGTTGAATACGCCGGTATGATGGAATACGACGGAGACAACCACAAGCCGGCTCAGTTCCTGGTAAATCCGCCCAGCATCGACCGCACAATGGGTGAATACCTTACAAAAACAGGCGTAAAACTGATGGCAATTTCTGAAACACAGAAATACGGTCACGTTACATACTTCTTCAACGGTAACCGCCCCGGTGAATTCGACAAATCTCTTGAAACATACATTGAAGTTCCTTCAGACGTTGTGCCTTTTGAGCAGCGCCCCTGGATGAAATGTGCCGAAATTACCGACAAAGTTGTTG
>JAKSTU010000041.1 GCA_024402435.1 Treponemataceae bacterium | reverse complement strand
CAGGAAGAAATTGCCCGCAGACTGGGAATATCCCGTCAGTCCTACATCAAGTATGAAAACGGAGAAGTTGAACCCGGTGACAGAATAATCAGGGCTTTGTCCATAATTTATGATGTTGATGAATCTTTTATCCGACGGAATGAAGTGCCGAAACCTGGGCATTCCAAGAAAAGTGTGACCTATGAAATAAAACCGGAAGGCGAACTCTATGCTGCTTCACCTTCCGTCATCCCGTACAGTGCTTCTCCTTTGTCCCAAGAACGGTTGCCCGACGGCCGCCGCATTTTTGAAGGTATTTTTGACGGAACATTTGTCCGCATTCTGGATTCTATTGAAGGACTGAAACTTGAAAAAGGCCAGAAGGTAAAGCTTTATGTTGAAACTGAAGAAGAAGACATGAAGGAAAGAAAAGAAGCGCTGAAAAGATTTTTTAGTCTTGCAAAAAAAGGAAAACCCTGTACTTTGCAGCCGGATGAAGACCCTTACTATAAGGAAGCTTTGTATAAAGCTTTGGAGGAAGAATATGGAACGTTTGACTCTGCTGATTGATACTGATGTTTTTTTGGATGTTTTTTTTCGTCGTAAGCCTTTTGAAGATGTTTCAAAAAAGATTTTTGAGGCTGGCGTATTAAAAAAATACAATGGAATAATAGCCGCCCATTCTTTTTCAAATATGTTCTATGTTATGCGGAAAAATTTTGAACAAGCGGATCTGCGGAAAATACTGTTGAATTTGACTGCATGTTTTGAAATCGCTTCTCTTGATAAGAAAAAGCTGATCACCGGGCTGCAGAGGTCTGACTTTCCGGATTTTGAAGACTGTCTTCAGGATGAATGTGCATCAGAAGTCTGTGCAGACTTTATCATTACCAGGAATACAAAGGATTTCAGGAACTCCAATGTCCGTGCATTGACTCCTGAAGAATTTCTTGAACTTAAGAAAATGTGACAATGCAATTCTTCTGCTCGTAAAAAACTCTCGTTCAAAGCAAATGGCATTGTCTGATTTGAACCTTCGTCATGTTGGAGCTTTTTTTCGTTAGTGATATAATTCCCGGTGTCTGGGTCCCGAATCCTTTGTATAAACTTCGGACTGATGAAATGCTATTTTCGGACAGAAGTTTCTGAGCCATATACGAAAATTTGAAAAAGGAAAATTCCATGAAATTCAATTGCGAACTTGTTAGAACTGTTGACGATTCATACGAAATCGAAATAGGAAGAAATCTTGCTGACAAACTGATTGAGGACCTTAAAAAGGGACTCTGCGGAAAAGCTTCAAAATATGCATTGGTAACGGATTCAACGGTAGACGGTCTTTATGCCGAAAAAATCTGCGAAAAGATGGCCGCAGAAGGTTTTTCTGTGGAAAAAATCGTTTTTCCCGCCGGTGAAGAATCAAAGACAAGAGCCGTAAAGGAATTCATTGAAGACAGAATGCTTGAAAAGCAGTTCCACCGGGACAGTGCGATTATTGCCGTTGGCGGCGGAGTTGTTACTGACATTGCAGGTTTTACAGCAGGAACTTTTGCGCGCGGCATTCCTTTCGTAAATTATTCCACAACACTGCTTTCTGCGGCAGACGCTTCAATCGGCGGAAAGACAGCCGTAGACACTCCGTTGGCCACAAATCTTATCGGACTTTTCAACCAGCCCAAAAAAGTTTATATCGACATTGATTCCTGGAAAACTCTTCCCGAAAGAGAGCTGGCAAGCGGACTTGCAGAAACCATCAAGCATGCCTGTCTTGGTGACAGCGAAATGTTCACGTTCCTTGAAAAAAACATCGAAAAAGTTTTCAGCTTTGATGCTGAGACATTGGAATACATTTCAGAACACAACTGCAGAGTCAAGTACGACGTTGTCATGAAAGACGAAAGGGAATCCGGACTCCGTGAAACTCTGAATCTGGGACACACTGTCGGCCGTGCTGCAGAAACTTTAAGTGATTACAAACTGCTTCACGGCGAAGCTGTTGCAATCGGTATTGTGGCACAGGTAAAACTGGGTCAGAAACTGGGATACATTTCAGAAGAAAATGCTCAGCGGGTAATCAGCCTCTGCAAACGTGCCAAACTTCCGGTTTCAATTCCTGATTACATGGACAAAGGCGCTCTTGTAAAAAAACTTTACACGGACAAGAAAGTGCGTGTCGGAAAACTCCGTTTCGTTTTCCAGAAGGAAATCGGCGGAATGATGTGCTTCGGGGACAATGTTTACTCACAGCCGATTGAAGAAAGCGTCATTGCCGAAATTCTTGAGCAGATGTAAGCAGAAAGGGGAGTCATGAAAACTTCTGCAATTTCGGGGCGCGAACAGAATTGAATACGCCGGCAGCTATTTTTCTTGTAATTCTCGGTGCGGTTTCCGCTCTTTATGATGTTCTGCTGATTGTTTCTTCTCCCGGAACTGCACTGGATAATCTTACTTCTTTCACGCACATCTGGCTTGTCCTTGGCCTTGTTCTGATTTTTCTCGGCATTTACCGGATCAGGAAAAAAGAATCCTTTCTGAAAAAGCTTGGGCCGTGGCAAAAACGGATTCTTGCACTGGTAACCGGTGCCGGGCTTCTGGTCTGCATTGTAAGCCTTGCTTTCATATTGAACCCCGAAACTGCGGACATTGATTCCCCTGCGGATTATGTGATTCTTCTTGGCGGCGGCATTGACAAAAACGGTGTGCTTCCGGATTCCGTGATGCTGCGGGTTGAAAAAACTGCGGAATACATGAGCCGCCACAAAAACTGCATTTGCGTTGTTTCTGGCGGAACCCTCAAATGGCTTCCTTATCCGGAAGCCCCTGAACTGAAAAGACAGCTTGTTCTGCATGGAATTGACGAAAACCGTATTTTTGCGGAAGAACGGGCGTTGGACACGATTCAGAATTTTCAGCTCAGTGTGGAATTGCTCTGCAATGAACTGAATTTGTCCGCAGAAGAAGTTGTTTCCGGAAAGTGGATAATTGTCACAAGCGATTATCATTTGAGACGGGCTCAGCGTCTTGCAGCGCGGATGGGCTTTACGGACATAAAAGGAATTGCCTGCCGGACGCCACCGTTCAGAAAACTGCACAACCTTGTCCGGGAAATCGGCGCTTACATCAAGTTGAACGCAAGAATCCTGTTTACGGGAAAACCTGAACCGATTGCATAACCTGATGTTTCAGACTGTCAGCACAAGGCCGTCGTAAGCCGCTTCTACAGTAACTTCATCAGCTGCCAAAGACTTGTACTGCTTTTTTGCCTTTGTCAGGTAGCGGTTTATTTCTTCATGGCTTGCATCATGATTGATGTGTGTAAGCCAGACGTGTTTTGCGCCTATTTTGTCGGCAGCTTTCAGTGCCTGATCAAAACTGAAGTGAGTTTCGTGCGGCCGGTAGCGGAGTCCGTCAATGATCAGCTGCTCTGCGCCTTTTGCCAATGCAAGGGATTCGTCACTTATATAGCTGCAGTCGGTAAGGTATGCAAGAAAACGGTTTTTGTGCAAAGGCGCGTCCCCGATCAACCAGCCGCAGACATCCAGTTTCCCGTGCTTCATGGGAACCGGTACACATGCCAGATTCTCAAGGTTTTTGTCAGAGCCGTTTTCCGCGGAAAAATGCTGGCTCCGGATAATCAGCGGATTGTCCTTTGACCAGGCTGCAGCATCTTTCAGTTCAAGACGGGGTTTCCCGCCGCCCTGCTGTGTCTGCTTGAAAACATATGCAAATCTTTCCCGAATGTCCCGGATGGAATTGCTGTTTGTGTATACGCAAAGAGGCGGCCATTCACTTCCGTCCGGGTGACGCGGCCTGACCGTGTTTGAAAAAATCCTTACGTCATCAAGTCCGTGCACATGGTCAGCATGGGCATGAGTCAGAAGAACCGCGTCCAGATAAGAAAGCCTGTGCCGCAGCGCCTGTATCCTGAATTCCGGACCTGTGTCAACAATCAGCTGTGCCCGCGTGTGTGCAACGCCTTCAATGACTGTCCCGGAACAGTTTCCCGTTCCCGCCGGAATATTCTCATTATTCCCGTTTCCTGCTGTTGCAAGAATGCTCGCCCTGTGTCTTTTGTCCTTTTCATCAGGAGACATGCAGACTCTGCATCTGCAACCAATGGTCGGGATTCCGGTACTGGTTCCGCTTCCGAAAACTGTTACTTTCATTTGTCTGTCGCCTTGTCCTGTTCTTTTGCCCTGCTGCCCGAAAAATCAAGTATGTCAAAAGAAAAACTGATTTTTCCGGCTTTGTCAGTGCAGGCTTCGCTTTTTACGGAATGCCATGCATTTTTGTCCAGCTCCGGAAAAAAACTGTCACCTTCAAAAGCACTGTTTATCCGTGTCAGATAAATCCGTTCCGTTATGGGCAAAAAAGCTTTGTAAATGCTTTCTCCGCCTGCAACAAAAATGTCTTTGCCTTCAGAATGCTCCGTGGCAACTGTCAGGGCTTCTTCTGCTGTTGCGGCCACTTTTACCAGCGCAGGATCAAAAAACGGAAGTTCTTCCGGCCGGGCGGCAAAACTTTCGCTTACCACAACCGAAAACCGCTGCAGAAGCGGATGTTTGAGCCTTTCGGCAATGCTTTCGTATGTCACGCGTCCCATTATCAGCGCATGACCCGATGTAAGTTCTTTGAAACGTGCCAGATCTTCCGGAATGTTCCAGGGAATGCCGCCGTCTTTTCCTATGACTCCGTTTTTGTCACAGGCCGCAATCATACAAAGCATGAGCCCTCCAAAGTGTGCACCTGCAAAAAAAAAACGCCCTGCAACCATTGTGCAAGGCGTTCTTTGAGTAGTGCTCCAAAAAGTGAAATCAATCAGACCTTTTTTGTTACAAAACCGCTTCTCAAGCAGCGTGTGCACATTTTGATGGTCATTGTTGTTCCGCCAATTTCAGTTTTTACTTCAACGATATTGGGTTTCCATGTGCGGCGCACGTGGTTTTTTGATTTAGAAACTGTATTTCCGCTTAATGAGCCTTTTCCGCAAATCTCGCATCTTCTAGACATATCAAAACCTTCCTGTAATTTGCTAGTGCGATATATTACCAATTCCATTCCGTTTAGTCAATGGTGGGACTCAGTTTTTAAGAACTGTTTTGAAATCCCTTCTCGAAAGGTAAGAATAATATACGATGAAAAGAATGCTCGTCAGAATCCAGCTGATCGGGTAAGAGGCGCAGACCATGCCGACCGTGTGGAAAACCGTTACAACTCCGCCAAGCCAAAGTATTCTGAAAAGACAGACGCCTCCGCAAGTCATCATTGTAGGAATAAGAGCCTTTCCCGTTCCTCTGATCGCCCCGGAAAGAATTTCTATGGAAATGAACGTAATGAACGTGGGCGCAATGTAATTAATCATTTTTACGCCTTCTTCAAGAACTGCCGCATCATCGGTGAACAGCAGCAGAATGTATCTTCCGAAAGCGACGAACAGTCCTGAAATTACAATGGTAGAAACTGCCGCCATTTTGAAGCATGAAGCAACCCCTTTCCGGATTCTGTCCGTTTTTCCTGCACCGTAATTCTGTCCTGCAAAGGTTGTGATTGCAATTCCGAATGAATTTATTGTCATCCAGTATAAGGAATCGATTTTGCCGAAAGCTGCCCAGCCTGCAATTGTGTTTGTCCCGAAGGAATTTATGTTTGCCTGGATTATCAGATTTGAAATTGTGTACATAGCAGACTGGATTCCTGCCGGAAAACCGATTTGTACAGTGCGTCTCAGCATGGCCGGGTGCATCCGCATTTCCTTCAGGATAAAGCGGTATGGCTCCCGTGTTCTTGAAAGACATGTCAGAACGCAGAACATTGAAACCAGCTGGGAAAGAACTGTTGCCAGCGCGGCACCTTCAACACCCATTCTGAAAACTGCAATGAAGAGAAAATCAAGCAGAATGTTCGTAACTGTACTTACTACAAGAAAATAGAACGGTCTTTTAGAGTCCCCCACGGCCCGGAGAATTCCTGCTCCCATGTTGTACATCGTAAGAGTGATTGCGCCTGCAAAATAAATCCGCAGATACACTGCCGCCAGTTCCTTGATTTCTTCCGGAGTGCCCAAAAGTTCAAGAAAGAAAGGTGCTGTAAAAAATCCCAGAATTCCGATGAGTATTCCGCCTGCCGCACTCAATGCCAGTGCAGTATGGACCGCTGTCTGAAGATCCTTGTGATTTTTTGCGCCGTAAAACTGGGAAATGATGACGGACGCGCCTGAAGAAAGCCCTGTAAAGAATCCTACCAGCAGATTGATGATTGTTCCCGATCCGCCGCCGACTGCAGAAAGTGCCTCTTTGCCCAGAAAACGTCCGACGATGATTGCATCAACAGTATTGTACAGCTGCTGAAAAAAAGTCCCGAATAAAATAGGAAAGAAAAATAAAAGAAGTTGCTTCCAGATAACTCCTTCCGTAATGGAAACGGAGTTTTTCTCAATGGATTTCATTCTTCCGTTATACAGAAAAATCATGTAAAAAGCAATTTTTTACGAAAAACACTGTTTTTTTTATTCTCGTATGTTATAATTCAGATATGCGCAAAATTAAAATATGTTTCAGTATTGTCATCCTCATGGTGCTTTGCTGTGCGGTGTATGCACAGAATGCGACCATTGTTTCAGAGATGATTGAATCACCAGCCGTTACGGTACATCAGGTTGCTTATCTGCTTTCTGTTTACACAGGTGTTGCTGATGAATCAGCTTCCATGGAAGAAGCTCTCGCTGCTTCTATTGAATCCGGTCTTTGCAGGAATTCGGCACAAGGGGATTCTGCAGTTGATTATTCCACTCTTGCCGGTATTTGCATGCGTGCTTTCGGCTTCAAAGGCGGACTGATGTATACATTGACCCATGCTGACCGTTACGCTTTACGCGAACTTCAGGCCATGGGACTCCTTGCATCAACTGTTGTCCCCCAGTCCAAAGTAGACGGCTTTTCGGCACTGCTGCTGATAAATGACTGTCTTGCTGCTGCGGAGGCCAAGTGATGAAAAAATTATCCGCATTGCTGCTTGCTGCAGTCTTTGTTTTCACTCCTTTGTTTTCTTTTGACTTCGGCGGTGTGTTGAATCCGTCTTTTTCATTTACTCATAACGAAAGTGCTCTTAACCCGGGCTCATCTTTTTCCAATGCAGACACTCTTTCCCTGTGGGCCCGCCAGACTTTTTCCGGCGGATGGTACCTTGTAGGCGAAGGAAATTACCGTTTCAGTCTGCAGAAAAGTCTTGACAACTCCAAGCTTCCTGCGGCCATGTCAGATACTTTGGATCTGACTCTGCTCAAGGGTGTGTGGACAATCAGCGGTGCAAAAGCAAACCACAAGATTGAAGCCGGCCGTTTTTCTTACTCAGATGTTTCCGGAATGATCATCAATCAGACAATGGACGGAGTCTATTACACGAATACTACGTCTCTTGTTGAGCTTTCAGCATACGCCGGTTACACGGGACTGCTGAATGCAAAAACATGCAATGTTCAGGGAATTGATTTTACCATTGAGAATCCGGCACTGCCTTACTCTCTGGCTCCAAAATATCTTGCATTCAGCGGCCGCGGTACACTGCCCAACCTGATGTTCGGCCATTCGTTCGGTGCTGAACTGATTGTAATCAAAAATCTGAATGATCAGCAGAAAGTTACAGGTTCAAAAGATGCTGTCTATTACTCAATGACGGCAAACGGACCGATTACCAATGGAATTTACTATTCCGCTCAGGCTGCTTTGAACGCCACCTTTACTGATTTGGCTGACGTTGGCGAAACTGATGCGACACGCGGTTTCTTGGGACGTGCTTCTGTTTCCTGGTATCCGGGATACAAATCTTCTGCTGTTGTCGGAAACATTGCTTTTTCAACATCTGATTTCTCTCCTTTTACAGGAATCAGTGCTTCTCTTGACGGATCAATGTTCCACACCGGTCTTTTCACCATGGGATTCAGTGCTTCAATCAAACCGGTTTCTGCAATGGTTGTTTCTGCCAGTGCAGATTTCCTTGTGCCTGAAGTTGGCGGAAATTACGAACTCGGAGCGCTGCAGTATCAGGCATCTGCAAAATATCAGCTTTTGAGCGATGTTATGATTTCTGCCAGTTGGGGACATCTGATTCCTTTGAATTCGAATTATAAGACATTTATGACTGGGGCTGTGGGTCTGCAGCTTTCTTTCTGAAAAAGTTTTGGGAGTATGGAGGTTTTTATGACTTCAAAGAAAATAATTGCTTTGTGTGCCTGTATTCTGGTACTTGCTTCATCTGCTTTTGCGCTGACCGGAAAAATCGTATCTGTGTCAGGAAAGGTTGAAGTTCAGAACGGAAGCCGCTGGATGGCTCTTTCTGCCGGTGACGAACTGGATGCCGGTGCCGTTATTTCAACCGGCTTCAAATCAGAGGCAATTCTGAAAATCGGCGAGTCTGTAATCACTGTAAAGGCTTTGACACGCCTTACTCTTGAGACGCTTTATGAACAGAACGGAGACAATGCTTCTTCTGTTTACCTGGATGCCGGTTCAATCAATGCAAGCGTCCGTTCAGAAGAAGACAAACGCGTTTCCTTCAAAGTAAAAACGCCGGCTGTAACCGCTTCTGTCCGCGGTACTGATGGTGACATTACTGTAAATAAAGTAGTCGGTACTTCCGGTGTATGGCTTCTGACAGCTCCGGAACCGAAAGCTATCGTATATAACTCAGCAAATCCTCTTCTGAGCGTACAGTCTGTTATTGAAGAAGCAAACGCTGCAGCTGCTGCAGAGGCTGCTGTTTCCGGTGACAGTCAGGAAGAAGTGCCTGCAGAAAGCACAAGTGAACAGCAGTCTGCTTCTGACGCAGAAACTGCTGCTCCTGTTGAGACAACTGTTGCAGTTGCAGAAACTGCTGTAACTGAATCCGCTTCCGAAGAAACCGAAGCAGCTGATCAGACCGGAACCACAGCTGATGAAGCAGTTTCTTCTGAAGCCGTTCCGGAAACTTCTGCCGTTTCTGCCGAAGCAAGTGCTCCTGCCGCAACAGAATCTGCCGCTGAAAGCACTGCTCCTTCCGCTTCTGCCGAGGCTGCTCCCGCAACTTCTGCTGCAACCGCCGCAGAGACAGCCGCCCCTGAAGTTGATCCGTTCCCTGCAAACAACAACACTTTGCCTTCTGTTGAAGAAATGTTCTCTTCTCTGTATCAGCCGGGCGGTGTCATTGTAAAAGCCGGTGAGACAGCTGTTACAACCACAAACTTTACAGGCGGTGTAAACTCAATTTCAAACGCACAGACTGTTGCTGCTTCTCAGTCAACTTCTACAGGTTCTGTTGCTCTCCCCAGTACTTCAGAAGCGGTTGCTCCTGTTGCTCCTGTGGAACCGGCACCTGAAACTGCAGCAAGCGGAAATTCAAAAGTCAATCTGGGCTTCAAATTCAACTGGAGATAACTCCTTGGTCGGATGACGAGAACTGCATTCTGCTTCAATGTGGAATGCAGTTTTTTTTTGCTTGCGAATTCCGACAGGCCATTGTACAGTGGAGGCATGAACAATCAGGAAATATGTCAGAGAATTTTTGACATTGCGTCAGAGTATGCCCGAAAAGCTGCATCACCGGTTTCATTCGTGAATCTTTCTGTCAGTGGCAGTTGTGCTGTTTCTGACGAAGAGTTGTGGAACGGTTTCGACAAAATCCGTTGGGATACTGCTTTGGCGTCTGCCGAACTGATGATTACCCGGAAAAATCCGGACAAGGCGGCAAAAGAAGGTTACGTAATCAAAGTGGAAAGCCTTTCTTTGTTCGAAGAAGATGATCAGGTTGGAGCAGGGGAGCCTGTTCTTCCTGTTCAAGACGGCACAGTTCTGTAAACTGAAAAATATTTTGCGAAAAAGGGACTCAAAACTGGGTCCCTTTGTTGTTTTTTGGCATTTGTGCCGATAATAAAAGGTAAAAAAGATAATTTCATTGCGAGAGGGTACAATGTTCCGGACTGACCATACAGAATCACAAAACAAAAATATTTTTCGCAAAACTTTTATGCTTTTTCTTCTGCTGTTTGTGTGTGCCGTTTCCTGGGCTGACGCAAGATGGAACGGATCTTCGGACACAGACTGGAGCAATCCCGAAAACTGGTCAGGTACATTAAGCGGAACAATTACCATTCCGACGAACGGCTATGAGCGTTATCCGGTTCTGACAGAATCAGTTTCTTGTCCCGATGCAACTCTGGTGATAGAAAGCGGGGCTTCTCTTGGTCTGCAAAATTATACATTAGCGGTTTGCAATGTAAACAATAGCGGAAAGATAGATTTAGTTACAGGAAGTCTTTGTCTCAGCGGAGACTGGACAAACTCAGGAACTTTGGACGGATTTAGAGGTGGAACTGTTGAGTTCATTGGTGCGGATTCTGTAAGCAAAATCACAGGGAATACTGAGTGGATTAACTTGAAGTGTAAAACTCCGGGAAAAAAAATTGTCATTGAGAGCGGTTCTTTTCAGAAAATGAAATACGAATTTGAAGTTGACGGTGCAGACCGTAATCCGGTGGAAATCTGTTCTTCATCTTCTGGTTCGGTTTTCAGACTGCATGTTCCAAGCCGGAACAATTTTTTAAGCTCTTATGTCAAATTTTCAGATTGCAGATCTGTGGATGAAGCCGGTAGTTCGGACAAAGACTATGCGGGAGTTCTCGGTCCCGGATGTATTGACGTGGGAAACAACAATTCAGGTCTCTTTGCAAAAACTTATATTTGGAGGGGAACAAATTCTACTGACTGGACAAATCGTCTTAACTGGAATGTTCCCAGCGGGGGAAGTCCAGTTTCTACGAATTCGGCTCCGGATCCTGAAGACGGGAATTTGACCATTGAGATTAATGGTAACGTAAACAGGAATCTTAAACTGCCTGCCATTGTTTCTGTCAAAGAACTGAAAGTTTCATCCGACGGAAAAATAGTGATTGACACTCAGACAGTCAGTGTGGAAAAAGTGACAAACGACGGCACTGTGGAAATCGGAAATGGCGGCTCGCTTACGACCACGGATTTTGAGAACAATGGCACTTTGGTTTTGTCAGCAGGGGCTTCTCTTTCTGTAACAGGTACAAAGACAAACGGGCCGAACAGTGAAGTCCGCTTTAAGGGCGCTGTTGAAAAGCTTGAAGATTTTGTCGGCTTATGGGGCAAAAAGTTCGAAAAAATCAGTTTTGATAATCTGACATACTTTGAAGATCTGAAGAATCCTTCAAAACTCACTTTTACAAGCATCAGCCCTGAATTGGCTTTTGACGAAATGATGGTTTCCGGTTCTCTTTCAGGTTCTGAAGGTCTGTCATTGACCATAAAATCCAAAGGATCCGGTCTTAAATTCAAGGAAATACAAATCAGCGGACTTACAGTGAATGAATCAGTTTCCGGCACAGAAATCGTAACATCCGGAACACCTGTAGACAAAATTGCTTTTGCAAATGCAGCCGCATCGCAAACTTTCATCCTGAAAACCAATGGTCACGGATCTGTTCTGAATTTGGATTTCATAATTCCCGGAATAGGAACTGTAGGATCATTCGACAGCCGCATTTTTACAGAATGGCTTGGAACAGTTGATGAAAAATGGGATGAGGCTCTCAACTGGACTAATGGTACTCCTGATGCTGCACGGACAACTTATGCAATAATCAAAAAAAACGAAAATGACAACTACCCTGTTCTTTCTTCGGGCATCAGTTTTCCTGATCTGAACATGACAATTGAAGCTGATGGAAAAATAGACTTCAACGGAAATAATGTTTCGTTGAAAAGTATAGTAAACAGCGGAACTGTATGCCTTACCGGTGCGGAAACAATTACCGGATCAAAGATGAATAATCCGGACAGTACGGTGGAATATAATACGGGATCTGATCCCAACACAAATTTGAACAGCCTGTGCTGGGGAACTGAATATGAAAACCTGGCATTGTCCGGCAGCGGAACAGTCAGTATTGATTCCCCTGATCATAATTCTCCGATTTCTTATGTGGTCAAAAAAACTGTTGTTGTTTCGGAAAATACAAAGCTGAACATAGGGCTGACAACTCTGAAAGCAGAAAAAGTAACCAATGCAGGTACAATTTCAATTGAAGCAAGACGTGATGGTCAGGAACTGAAGGCAATAGAAACCGGAACTCTGGAAAATTCCGGGACAATTTCAGTAGGTGCACTTACGCAAGTTGTCGCTCCTTCTGTGAACAACAGCAGTATGGAAAACAGAGGCCTCATTGAAGTAGCAAAAGATGGTCAGCTTCACGGATATTCCATAATAAAAAACATGGAAACGGGCAAAATCCGTTTCACTTCGACAGGAACTTTCCGGTGCAATACTTTTGAAAACAGAGGTTTGTTTGTATCAGAGGCTGGAACTTCTTTCGGCGGTTTGACAAACGGAATAAGAAATTACGGGACTTTTGAACTTTGCGGAAAAGAAATTTCTCTTGGTGACCAGGGTAAACCCAAATACAACGAACCGGGCAGCAAAATCATCTACACTCAGAAAGTGACTTCCAAGGCAATGATGACTTGGGGAGACAATTATGCAAACCTTGTTCTGACTGACGGAATAGAGCTGTTTTCCGGTTGGGACAAAATCAGATATACAAATACGGACCTGGACATAGGTTTTGCAGTTCCTTCTATTGATAATCATCCGGTAGAGAACCTTGCAATCTGGAAGGACAAAAATTTTGATGTGACTGTTACAACAAACTCGGCAGATCAGACTTTCAAGAATCTGGCCTTAAGGTTGGAATCCGGAAAAGGTAAACTGTCTGACTTTGAAATTTCCGTGGCTTCTCCTTCAGATCCTTTGTCTTTCAACAATTCGACAGGAGAAGTTGTGTTTTCTTCTTCTGCCTCAAGTCATACTTTCAGGCTGACTGTAAAAGATTCGACAGCTGATGATATGAAAATGACTTTTTCAATCAAGGCATTCAAAGAGGACACGGGAAAAATCCTTTCAATAAGCTATGGTCATGAAATGCCGAGCATAACTCAGTGTCATGCGGTTGTGGGGTCAGATAAACTTACTGTTTTCTTCAGCATTCCTGTAAACGGCAGTTCTTCCGAAGCTGACAAATGGGCAAAAGCTTTCAGAATCAAGCGTGGTGATGTGGAGTCTCCGCTGCAGATTGACGATTCGGTCCGTGGTGTAGCAATCAGACAAAAAACTGACAGAAACAAGGTAATGGGAATCACTTTTTCTTTGAACGGGCCGGTAACTCTTGAATCTTTGGAAAAGGACAGCATTTGCGTAAATCCTACTGTTCCTGAAGGAGTCATAAGTACGGACGGAGTTCCGCTTATGCTTGACCAGAAGCATGCTTTGAGTGATTTTGCAGCCGGTGCCATAACGGTTGAAACTGCTTATGCAAACCAGTCCATGACAGGTCCGGTCCGGGTTTTTGACGGAAGTACTTCTGACAAAGTTCCTGCCGGTTCTGACATATCAATCAAAGTTGATAAAGGATCGGATTCTGCGTCCTGGGATTCCGGAATGGAACTGGTGATGATTTTCGGAACTTATGCAGAAAAATCGTCTACATGGCGGAGTCTTGTAAAGGGTTTTTATGCAGAAGCTGACATTGATGATTCGTCAGACAATAAGAGCCGCGTAAAATACGGCGAAATTCTCAAGAATTTGCAGAAAGCAACAGATGATAATCAAATTCTCACGGTTGATGATGAAGACATGATTTTTGCTTCGCTGGATTTCTGTAAAACTGCCGGATGGACAGGCGGAAAAAAGATTCAGTTTGTCTTTGCCTGGAAAAAGTCTGACGGAAATCTTTTGACCAATGCAGACGGAAATCCTTTGTATTGTCTTGCCCTTTTCGGCCAGGATGATGTGGCGGATCCGGAATGTGACGTGTGGACTTTTGAAATCGGTCAGATGAAACAGCAGGGTCAGGGCGTTTCAATCCTTAACAATGTGCTGAATCTGAACCGGAGCGATGTGGCAACTTTGAATCTGACACTGGAAAGAAACGGAATGGTTACGGTTCAGGTGCTGACAATTGACGGAGATGTGGTAAAAACTTTGCAGCGGGGCAGACTGAGCGAAGGATCTTATGATTTTGACTGGGACGGAAAAAATGCCGCAGGACGAACTGTTGCGCGGGGCATGTATTTTGTGCGGGTTGTCGGGCCGGACATAGACCAGACAAGAAAGATAATGGTAGTAAGATAACAGGCGGTGCTATCATTCTGATACTGAAAGAATCCGCTTGATTGACGAGTGACATTTTTGCCTGCATACTAGCAGTGAAATTATAGGAGATTTTCAATGAACAGAAAAATATTGATTTCAGCAATCGGGCTGCTTCTGGCATTTACAAGTGCTTTTGCGCTGAATTTTACACCGAGCTACTCTTTCGGTGTGGACGCAGCATATTATCCGCTTTCTGCCGCTGTTCCCGGAAAAAATCATTTTGCCCCTTTGACAGGGCCTTTTAGCGGTGTAGAAGCCCGTGTTGCAGGAAATGCGTCTTATACAGCACCTTTCCTTACAGGAGACGGTTCCAACGGACTGATCAGCGGCAACAACCTGACTATAGACGCTTCTTTGGAACTGACACCTGTTTCAGTCATGTCCTACGGAAGCGTTTCTCTTACTCCGATTGCTTTCCTTGTGTTTACCGCAGGTGGAAAAATCGGAACCGGCTGGGATTTTTCTCCCATGGGAGCACAGGGCATCGGTGTTTACAATCCGGTAACCACAAACTATGATTCGATTGCTCCTTTCAAAAACTGGTTCTGCGAATTGTGGCTTGAAGGACTTTTCCAGTTTGATCTTGCGGCTGTAGTTCCCGGAGATTGGAACCATGTTGTTGCAATGGCCACATACAAACTTATGTACACAAAAAATACCGGTGCCAAAGACAAGGAACCATGGCTGTGGCAGACTTCAGGAGAACTTTTCAACGGTCTGAATTATTATTCAAGCGTTATTTTTGGCTATCAGCCTCAACCTGTCCCGGTGCTGAATACAGTGGGTGTTCAGTTTGAGTTCAGCGGCTATTACAGCAATGCACAGGTTGATCCGAGCTATGCTGCCTGGGGCGGGGACTTCATGACAGTTTCTGTCAATCCGGTTGCGATTCTTGATTTGAGCAAAAAAGACAGTCTTACTGTTCAGCTGGGATTTTCAAGCCGCCGCTCATTTGAGACACTGCGCAGCGCAACTGACAATTCTGACTTCAACTTGACATATTGTGGACGTGAATGGTACTTTAACCGGGTAGCCTTTAGCTATTCACACCAGTTTTAATATGAATCAGTTACCGAATCAGATATCAAAGCATTACCAGACGGTGTTGAACCGTCTGGGCGCAAAGGCCGCTTCCAATGCAGAGGCGGCTTCTTTTTTTGCGGCACTTAACAGACAATGTACATTTTCTCCTGCAGAAAACACGACTGCGCCCTGCGAACTGGATGATCCGCTTGGTGCTGCAAACTATATGGCTGCTCCGCGTCTTGTGCATCAGTATAAGAACCGCTGTCTTCTGCTTACAACAAGCACATGCTTCAGTTACTGCAGATTCTGTTTCAGACGGAGTTTTGCGGGGCAGGGAGAAAGCTTTATAAGTGCGGAAGAACTGGCAGATGTCTGCAAATATCTGTCAGAACATGAAGAACTGCAGGAAATCCTGCTTTCTGGCGGGGACCCGCTTACAGCAAGTGACAGAGCACTTTCCGAACTTTTTGAATCACTCCGTGCAGCTCGCCCCGGCATACTGATCCGTTTGTGTACCCGTGCTCCGGTTTTTGCGCCGGAACGCTTTACTCCGCAGCTTCTTGAGCTGCTGAAAAAATCAAAACCTGTCTGGGTTATTCCCCATATAAATCATCCTGCAGAAATTTCTGAACAATGGTCTCCTGAAACCAGAGAATGCCTTGAATCAATTGTCGGTTCCGGCATACCTGTCCAATCGCAGACTGTGCTTTTGCGCGGAATCAATGACAATGTGGAAGTTCTTGCCCGCCTTTTCAATGATCTTGTGCATATCGGCGTAAAACCCGGTTATCTTTTTCAGGGAGATTTGGCAAAAGGAACAGCACATTTCCGGGTTCCTCTGGACAAAGGCGTAAAGCTTGTAAAGTCCCTTAAAAAAGAAGTGTCAGGACTTTCCATGCCTGTTTATGCAGTTGATCTGCCGGGCGGCGGCGGAAAAGTCAACATTCTGAACACCCGTTTTGTCCGTGAAGGCGAAAACTGGAAAACCATTGACGAAAACGGAAAAGCCTGGTTCTATCCATTTTAAAATGATAAATTGATTTATACTATTTTATACAGGTATACAGTACAAAAAAGTATACACTGCATGAAAAAGTATCTTTTCAGAAAAATGTAAAAAAATGTAATTTATTGCAAAATAACGAATTAAAAATCTTTTTGCGAATTGCGAAAATTGGCACGGAATTTGCATATTGTCTCATGTAAAGATTTGCCATAAGGAATCCGGCTTCGGCAGAATCCTTGTGGATTTAATCAGGAGACAAAAATGGAGCATTCAGCATATAAAAGTTACGTAAATCAGATTTCCCGCTATCCGCTGCTTTCTTTTGAGCAGGAAATTGAGCTATCCAAGCGCGTTCAGCAAGGGGATTCCGCTGCAAAAATGAAACTTGTTCAAACTAACCTCCGTCTGGTAGTTAGTATAGCGCAGAAATATAAAAATTCAGGGATTTCCATAATGGATTTGATTCAGGAAGGAAATATCGGACTCCTGAGCGCTGCATCAAAATATCATTATTCATTCAATACCCGTTTTTCCACATATGCGTATGCATGGATTGCGCAGGCAATTGTGCGCTACATTCACAACAAATGCGGCATTATTGCAATTCCTCATCGCAAAGAAGAACTCCTCAGAAAAATTTACAGAACACGCATTCTTCTCTGCCAGGAAAACGGATATGAACCCAGCATGGAAGAAATTGCTGAAAAAATGAATCTTTCTGTTGAAGAAATCCGTCAGACAGAAGTCTATTCTTTTGCCAGCGTCAGTATTGAATCAGAAATTTCAAATGATTCGGACAAAACTGTTGCGGAATTTGTGCAGGACACAAGACCGACTCCTGAAATGAAACTGATGAAGGAAGTTGAAAGTGACAACGTGGAAGAACTTCTTGATACTCTGCCTGAAACTGAAAAAATCGTAATCAAGAACAGATATAATTTTTCATACGATCTTAAGGTAAAGACATTGCGTCAGTTGGGCACTGAACTGGGAGTTTCTTCAGAAACCGTACGCCAGATGGAAAAGCGCGCTGTCAGAAAACTTAAAGTTTCCGCATCAAAACTGGGAATTACATATTCAGCGTAATTCTGCCGGTTGAATCATAATTTTTGTCATGACTCGTCGTTCCTTTGTGAATCAGACGGGTTTTGCTTTTTTTGGTGATTAACAGTAAAATACGGATGTTATGGGCGCCAGTAAAAAACCGAATATATCAAACAAAAAAATCATTCTTCTTTGTCTTTGCATTCTTCTTGCAGGAGTTGTTCTGCTTGCGGCAAGCATTCTTCTTACTCCTGACGGACGTGAACCGGAAGAAAACTCCGGAAAACAGACTGTGCAGACTGAACTGAAAGAACCGGCCGCTGCTTCTGAAAAGCCTGTTTCGGAACCGGAAAAGCCCAAAACTGAAACCGCGCCAAAACAGGATTCTCTTTCAAAAACTGAACAGACTGCACCCTCACAGAACAATGGCAGGGCTGAGTCTGCGGGGGCGTCTGCGCCAAAAACTGATAGCGCGGCAAAAACTGAGTCAGCAGCGAAGACAGAATCTGCTGCAAAAACAGATGCGGCTCCAAAAACTGAAAATACTTCCGGTGCTGCACAGACCAAACCTGCTTCACCGAGTACGCAGAACGGAACTTCCGGAAAAACTGAAACACCGTCTTCTGCCGGTAAGCCCCAGAATACTTCAGCAAGTTCGTCAAAACCGGAGCAGATTCAGACAACGCCAAAAAAATCAGGAAAGATTGCGATTGTTCTTGATGACGGCGGTCACAACACAAGCCAGTTGCAGCCCTTTATGCAGCTGAATTACCCTTTGGCAGTAGCTGTTCTGCCCAAACTGGCCCACTCAGCTGACTGCGCCCAAATGGTACGCAATGCAGGCAAAGTTCTGATGCTGCATCAGCCAATGCAGGCAATCAGTCTCAGCACGGATCCGGGACCGGGCGCAATTCTTCCTCAAATGGAATACGGCCAGCTGCAGAGCATGCTCAATGAAAACATCAACGAACTTGGTCAGATTGCAGGACTCAACAATCACGAAGGTTCCCTCATAACAGCAGATCAGAACCTGATAGGCGCAGTTCTGGACGTTTGTCTTGCAAGAAACATTTTCTTTCTGGACTCACGCACCAATTCAGAGACCAAGGCTCCTGCCGCTGCTGCTGAACGCAATATGGGAATTTATCAGCGGGATATTTTTCTGGACAATGTTCAGGAAGAATCAGAAATCAGAGCCTCTTTTTACAAAGGACTTGAAATAGCAGACAAAAAAGGTTATGCAGTAATGATAGGACATGTCTGGTGCAAGAATCTCCCCGAGATTCTGAAAAAACTTTGTGACGAAGCATCAGCTGCAGGTTATCAGATTGTGCCTGTGACCAGTTTGCCTCTGATTAAATGACGCAGCCGTAAATCCGGTGTTTTTTGGAGAATAGACAGAATGAAAGTTTTGGGAATTGAATCATCATGTGACGAAACCGCCTGTGCAATCGTAGAAGACGGAAAACAGATTCTGAGCAATGTCATTGCCACGCAGATTCCTTTTCATCAGGTTTACAACGGAGTTGTCCCTGAAATTGCCAGCCGCAAACATGCTGAGTGGATTCTGCCCGTTGTAAGGCAGGCTTTGGATCAGAGCGGCCTTTCTTTTGATGACATTGATGCAGTTGCCGCAACAAACCGGCCGGGGCTTATGGGCTCTCTGCTTGTTGGGCTGACTTTCGGAAAAACTCTTGCATGGTCACTGAACAAACCTTTTATTGCCGTAAACCATATGCTGGGCCATCTGTACGCAGCAAATCTTGTGCTTCCGGGCGGCACGGACCTGATGGCCGGTGTTGAGTATCCTTACCTGGGGCTGCTTGTTTCCGGCGGGCACAGCATTATCTGCAAAGTAAATGATTTTGATGATATTGAAGTTCTCGGCACCACAATTGATGACGCTGTCGGAGAAGCTTTTGACAAAGTTGCCAAATTCTACAATCTGGGGTATCCGGGCGGTGTGATCATTGACAATCTTGCAAAAAACGGTGACGCAAAAGCCGCAAAATTCCCCATGCCCAATCTCAGCAAGGGTGAAGCCGGCGAACATCGTTATGACGTGTCTTATTCCGGGCTCAAGACAGCGGTAATTAATCAGCTGGATCAGTTCTGGAACCCGGCTTACGAAAAGACAAACGAAAACATTTGTGCAGCTTTTCAGGAAACTGCCGTAAAAATCCTGCTTTCAAGGCTTTTCAGAGCGGTGGATGACACAGGAATAAAAACTGTCGTTGCAGGCGGCGGTGTTGCGGCAAATTCCCGGCTCCGTTCAATGCTGGCCGAAAGAACTGACATAAAATGCATTTTCCCGCCGCTCAAACTGTGCACAGACAACGGCGCAATGATTGCAGGTGTGGGCTACCGTTTTCTGGAACGCGGTGACCGGAGCCCATGGAATACAACAGCCTGTGCCCGTGTCCAGAGTTTCAAACGCGGGTTGAAAAAGTAGGCAGATATGGCACAAAGCGAAATCATTCTGCACGGCCTAAAACTGATTCTCGGCGGGATAGCTGCTTTCGTGGCGATTCTTCTCTTGTCCCGCACTAGGGATTCTGCATGGATGCTGGTAATTGCCGGAACAATTGTCCGCTATGTTGAAGTGGTTTTTGATCTTCTTGTGGATTTTGGTCTGGTTTCGGAAGACAGTTTCTGGAGAATTTTGGGAACCCCGGTTCCCAGACTGATTTTTGCCGTTGTTCCCATTCTGTTTTACATTGCGGGAATGGGCATCATGGTATGGCGTCTCAGAATCCGCTCCAATAAAAAGAATTCCCGCAAGTAATCAGATCAGAGGAAAATCAGTCCGAAGATTGCTCCCAAAACAATCACCAGAATCGGTGAAACTTTTGTTTTCAGCAGCAACGTAAAAGCTGCCACAAGAAAGACAAGTCGTGAAACTGAAAAAACTGCAGCGGACGCAACTGAAATGCGGAGAACCTGCCAGGCTGCAACTGCAACAAGTCCTGCAGAGACCGGGCGGATTGCATAGAACATGTCGTCAACAATTTTGTTGCTGCGGTATTTCTGATAGAATTTTGCAATCACCATGATGATGATCAGTGAGGGCAGAACCGTAGAAATGGTAGTGATTATGCCGCCCGGAATGCCGAAAAGATTGCATCCTATGTAGGTTGCCATGTTGATTCCGATGGGTCCCGGAGTTGATTCTGATACTGCGACCATTGAATAAAAATCTTCTGCACTGATGAGTCCGCCTTCTACGAAAGGCTGATACATGAGCGTGATTGCAACTTGTCCGCCGCCGATGGTAAAAAGCCCGATGCAGAAAAACTGCCAGCTGAGTTCAAGTAGTGTCATTTCTGTTCACCGTCCTTTGACTTGATGGTTTTTCGGGTTTTGTAAATATGGTAGACAAAGCCTGCCGCTATTCCGCAGATTACGACGATTGCCGTATTCACTTTGAGGAACACAACGGCCGCAAAGGTTGCAAGGCACATGATCAGAGTAAAAAGCGATTTTTTCACGTTTTTGCGGAGGCCCCATACAACTTTGCACAACAGGGCCGCCACTGCCACATTGATTCCTGCCAAAGCTTTGCGTACATAAGGATTTTCCGCGTAACCTGTCAGGAAAATTGCAATCAGGGAAATAATCAGGATTGAAGGTGCAACAACACCCAAAGTGGCAATGATGCCTCCCGTGATTCCGGCTCTGTTGTAACCGATGAAAGTTGCGACATTTACCGCAATGATGCCGGGGGTTGTCTGTCCGATGGCATAATAATCAAGCAGTGTTTCTTTTGTGGTCCAATTCCGTTTTTCAGTAAGTTCCCGTTCCAGAATCGGGAGCATGGCAAGTCCGCCGCCAAAAGTACAGGCTCCGATTTTGAAGAACAGACCGAAAAGTCCCAGTAATTCTTTGATTTTCTTCATTCCTAGAGAATATCGTTCCTGTTAAAAACTGTATATATACAAACAAGTATTTTTTTTATGCGATTGGAAGATGTTTCGACTTCGTTCGTTTTGCTCACTGCGCTCAACATGACAGGTTGTACATTCACTTTGCTCACTCCGCTCAACATGACAGCTCTTTTGCATTCACTTTGTTCACTCCGCTCAACATGACAGGGAATATTGCAACCATGTCATCCTGAGCGCAGTCGAAGGATCTTTTTCACTTTGATCAGCACGACAGCTCTTTTGCATTCGTTTTGCTCACTCCGCGCATTTTGGGCAACATTACATTTTTTTCCTGTTTTTGTTTCCTTAAAAAATCTTTCCTGTTATATTTATCTTCAGAGTTCATTGAAAACTGCCGATAATCAGTATGGAGATTCTATGCCCCAGACACAAAAAGACAGAAAGCGCATTCAGGCTTTCAGAAACACTATTGATCAGTGCGAATCAAATAATGCACTAAGAAAATCAATCAGAAAATCAATCAATGCTCAGGAAGTTTTTCTGGAACATGACGAAATTGAATTCGACCGTGACGATGAATATCCTGAGTGTGCAGAAATAAAAGTCAGCGACCGCCGTACTCTTGAAGCAGCAAGTGAATATGTTGCCGCGGAAATGAAAACTTGTATTGTGAATTTCACATCTGCCACAAGACCTGGAGGTGCCATTCTTGCCGGCGGTCATGCTCAGGAAGAAACAATCTGCCGCTGTTCCACACTTTATTCATGCATTGCGGAAGAAGATACCAAACGTGCTTTTTATGACAGACACAAACGTCGTCTTGAAAACCGTAAAATGACTTTTTACAACAATGACGACTGTATTTTTACACCCAATGTTGTGGTTTTCAAGAACGATTTTCCTCCATATCAGACTTTGTCAGAAGAGGACTGGTTCAAAGTTGACGTTATTTCCTGTGCCGCTCCAAGACTTCCGAAGCCGGATGCTGCAGGTCATCAGGAAGGTCTTGATCCTGAAAAACTTAAGAAGATACTCAGACGCCGGGCCGGACGCATTCTGGAAGTTGCAGCATCCCACGATGCAGATGCGGTTATTCTCGGCGCTTTCGGCTGTGACACAGGTTGCCCTGATGCAATCGTTGCAGAAGCTTTGAAAGAAGCGCTGGAAGAATATCAGAATCTGTTCCGTGTTGTGGACTTTGCAGTTCCCATGTCACCGAACAATACGGAACGCTACGATGTTTTCTGCCATACATTCTTTGCTGATGCAGATTTTGAGGAAGGTGAAGAATTTGCAGAAGATTCTTCCGATGAATTCGAAACTGATGATTTTGAAAATCAGTTTTCTGATGAAGATGCCGGAGATTTTGAATCCGAAGAATCAGATGCAGAAGACGATGAAGAATCAGAAGAATTTGAAGATGATTTTTCTGAAGATGAATCTGAATTCGATGAAGATGAAGAACCGGATGAAGATGAATCTGCAGAAGAAGAAAGCGAAGATGATTTTGACGGCTCAGAAGACAGTTTTCAGTCTGAAGATGAACCGGAAGAAGAAATTGAAGAAGATGATGACACTTCGGATTTCTTTGAGCAACAGGAAGAACCGGTTCCGGAGAAAAAATCTGTCGTATACACAAAACATACCCGTAATATTGAACCTGAGCCGGAGCCTGTAATTGTTTCTGCTGTTCCGTCTTCCGTTGTAGAATCTTCTGTACCGGGTACAGTCAGCAGCGATGCGATAATTCAGGTTCTCAGCCGCCTTGTGGATTTTTCAGTGTTTTCATCAAACAACATGGTAAGCAGAAATCTGCTTATGCAGGCAATGCTTTCTATCGGAACAAATCAGGGCGGATCCGCTCTTTCCGGAAACTTTGCCGGAGGAACTGTCAACACTCTGTCGGATTCAATTGCTGCCTGCAGACGGCTTGCTTCCCGGGCCGAAAATCACAAGAACAGACATAATGCATTTTCTATTGCAGAAATAATGGAGATGAAAGACTATGGAAAAAAATAATCAGGTCCGCGCAAAAATGCGCCAGAAAACAGACACAGCACCTTCAGTTGTTTGCGATGCAACCTTTTTTGCGGCTTTTGCAATGGGATCAGGCGAACCCTACGAACGTGCGAAGAACCGTATTTTTGACATAGTCAACCGCAACGGAACAATCAACGTTCCTTCACTTTTCTGGTACGAACTGGGCAACATTCTGCTCAAGGCAAGCACCAGTACCAAGCAGGGCGAAAAGCCGCGCCTGCACCGCTCTGACGTAAACGACATCATGTTTGATCTTCGCAAACTGCCCATCGTTACAAACACTGAGCAGGGCCCGGACATTTCAATGCGCATAAGTG
>JAKSTU010000040.1 GCA_024402435.1 Treponemataceae bacterium | reverse complement strand
AGTCATGTTTCTTTCTTTGGCGTTTTTTCGCTTTGTTATAGTATTGGATTGGTTATGATTGACGGTTTAATCCTTTACCGATAATATTGTTTCAGTATGAGTGCGCCCGATACTTTTGACAATCTTGTGCAGACAATAGACTCCTCAGAACGAAAATCCATGCTGGACAGCATACAGGCGCACAACAAAGTAAATCATGGCAAGAATCAGTCAAAAGACGATGACAATGCAGAACTTGATTTGGCAGTAAAGCTGAATTCAGAATCCTTTCTTCTGAAAATTTGGCTTCTGATAAAATCCCTTTTTTCAGGAACTTCTCAGGAAATACTTTACAACGATCTTCTTGTTTCAAGAAAAAGCAAGGCATTGGGCCGCTCTTTTCCGGAATTGTATGAACACCGTTCCGGCATGCTGATGAACGGTTTTTACGAGAACATCTCAAACCTGAGACTCGCAACAGATTTTTTCAAACCTTCAATCAATCAGTTTGCAGATGATCCGGGAGAAAGCTACGTATTTTTGGGAAAACTGGTCTGCCCTTATCTGGAAGATGAAATTTCTTCGGAAGCTGATCCATATTCCATCCCTTTTGACAGAGAAATCACATCGGAACTGAGACTTTCTCTGCTCCGTAAGCTGGAAGACATTTTGGGAGAAATTGACCCGAAAGACAAAGCCCGTCTTTACGATGCGGCCCAGACATTTGAATGGCTCAAACAGATTACAACCCTTCCCTATGAGCGGATAATGAGCCGTTTTTCTGCAATTTCAGAAGGAATGTTTACCTGTCCTGTTGCAAACATTTCTACAGACCTGGAAACAATTGCCAAATTTTTCTGTCAGGCAAAAACCGTTTCGCAGGAAGTGATTCAGACAATCTTTCACAACGAATATGGAAGACAAAAAAACGAAAACGGAGAAGAAGTTCCGGCTGCAGAAACCGTTCTGAAGGAATTCAAAGACAAATGCAATCTGCAGATTTCAGTAATCAACAAATTTTCTTCAAATATTCCCATCAAAATGATTACTCAAGTTTCTTCAAACAATGCAGCTTGGGTTCCGGAATCTTTACCGGGTGCGGAAGATTGGTTCGTAAAATTCAAAAATCAGTGGAAAAAGATTTTTGACCAGCGCTGGGAAGCCTGGCTTTATGACAAAAGGAAAGATCAGGTTTCAAAAAAAGTAACCGGCTTCTTGGGCGTAACAGAACTTCCTCTGCTTCCCAACAGGCCTTGGACTGAAGTTTGGGGCGGAATTCCTTTTTCCCGTGATTACACAATGGGTTTTCTTCGCGCTTTTTACACAAAAATTTATCCGCCCATTCAGGAGCAGCTAAAAACACTGATTCTTGACGGTGAATTCATTCTTAAAGAAAACCAGACGGACTGTACAGACGGTGCCAACGAGTTCAGCCGCCAAATGGTAGCGGTCACAAAAATCACAAACAATTTTGACCCGCAAGGTGTTTGGGGAACTGCAATTTACAACCTGGCTTCGGAAAAAGTCCGCACTATCCAGAGCCAGTCGCGGATGCAGACACTTTTTCTTTCCATGGAAACAGAATGCAATCTGGAGGCAAGCAAATTCGGTTCAAATTGCCGGCTGATGATTTCTTTTTTTGACGGAATCTTACGGACAAAAACAAATGCCCGGTTTGATTCCATTGCGAACCTGAAAACCATCAAAGGCAAAGACAATGCCCAGTTCATCGAAAGCCTGGCTGCAACACGGACAAAACTTGATCTTGCATTGCAGGCGCTCAAAGACATTGAAACAATCGAGAAAAGCACTTCAATTCCGGACTGAATTCCGGATGGAATCATGCATTTTTTTCAGTTGAATGAACGGCCGAAAAATCAGAAAAGTCGCATGTTGGAAAAAACAAAGGATTTCTTTCAATATTTACTTCCTGAAAAAGTTTCTTGCATGCTGAAAATGCACGTTGTATAATTTTTTTCATGAAGATTCTGCTTGCTGAAGACGACAATACATTGCGCCTCTATTTCCAAAAATTCCTTGAGAAAAAAGGATTTTCCATTACCCCTTGTCCCGACGGTCTTGCCGCATGGCAGGAATTCCAGAAACAGGATTTTGATCTGGCCCTTTTGGACTGGCAGATGCCCAACATGACGGGCATTGAACTTTGCGAAAGAATCAAACAGAGCAGCGAAGACAAATTCACATATGTAATCATTCTAACAACAAAAAATAATTCAGAAGACATTATTGAAGGACTTGACCACGGCGCTGACGATTATATTTCCAAACCGGTTGTTGCCGCCGAACTGGAAGCACGCATAAATTCCGCAATCCGTATCATCAATTACGAAAAAGAGTATTCTGAGCAGGAAGAAAAAGTCAGGTTGGATTGCTACAGAACTTTGACGGAACTTGCAGAAACCCGCGACCACGAAAGTCAGGAACACATGGAACGGGTCGGTGAAATTGCGGCCATAATTGCAGAACAGATGGGCATGGACGAAGAATTCTGCAAGAATCTCAGGATTTTTGCACCTATGCATGATATCGGGAAAGTCGGTATTCCCGACGGAATTCTTCATATTCCACGTTCCCTGTATCAGCAGGAATTCGATGTAATCAAAATGCACACAACAATCGGCTGGCAGATTTTATCAGACAAACCTGTTCTGAACACTGCGGCACTCATTGCTTATACACATCACGAACATTGGGACGGAACCGGTTACCCGCGGCATCTTAAAGGCAAACTGATTCCACTTGAAGGAAGAATTGTTGCAGTTGCTGACAGTTACGATGCCATGCGTTCCATAAAAGCTTACAATCACGGTCATAGTCACGATGAAACGATGAAATATCTTTCTGAAAACTCCGGTACGATTTATGATCCTGAAATCATTGACGCACTTAAAGCTGTGCAGACAAAGATTCAGGAACTGTTCAACAACACATATCACGTAAAAATTTCGATTCATCCGTAATGCGGATTGGTATCAAAGCAAAAAAAAACGGAACCCGATGAAGAAAGCGCGCTGAAGTGCAGTTTGCTTCAAAGGATTCCGTTTTTTTCAGAATTCAAACAATTTTCAGAATGCGGCCAAAAGTGCTTCTGCCTGAGCACGTGTGGTTGCCCAGCTGGTTGCAACACGAAGAACCGTGCGACCGTCAGAAAGCGGTTCCCAAATGGTAAACGTGGCTTTCTGTTCAATTGCGGCAAGCTGTTTGTTGTCCACAATCGGGAAAATCTGATTTGACGGGGAATTGATCAGGAACTCATAGCCCTTCTCTGCCAGACCGGCGCGGATAAAATCTGCCTGCTCAATGGCATTCCGGGAAATTTCCATATACAGATTATCAGTGAAAAGCGTTTCGTATTCGGCACCGGTCACAAAGCCCTTGGCAATCAAAGCGCCATGCTGCTTTATGTGTGTAAAGAAATGAGGTGCAACAGTATTGTTCCTGAAAACCACAGCCTCTCCGAAAAGAGCGCCAACCTTTGTTCCGCCGATATAGAATGCATCACAAGCTGCGGCAATGTCTGACAAAGTTACATCAGTTCCCGTGGAAGCAAGTCCGTATCCAAGACGGGCACCGTCCAAGAAAAGGAAAAGATTGTTTTTGCGGCATACGGAACTCAGTTCCTGAAGTTCAGTTTTTGTATAAAGCGTACCGTATTCTGTGGGGTGAGAAATGTATACCATTCCGGGTTTTACAAGATGGTCACGGCTTGAATCATTGTTGTATGCATCAACACAGGACTGAACATCTTCTGCACGGATTTTTCCGTCATACTGGGGCAATGTAAGGACTTTATGGCCTGTTGCTTCAATGGCACCGGCTTCATGTGCCGTAACATGGCCTGTAGAAGCAGAAACAACGGCTTCATAGGGACGGAGCAGAGCACTGATTACACAGGCGTTTGTCTGGGTTCCTCCGCACAGGAACCAGATTTCTGCATCAGGATTTCCGCATGCCTTTCTGATGAGAGCACGTGCATTTTCAGAGTGCACATCCAGTCCATAACCGGTATTTTTTTCAAAATTCATTGAAGAAAGCTTTTCCAGAATCTTCGGGTGACAGCCTTCCATGTAATCACTGTCAAATCTGATTTTTTCTGACATACAGAACCTCACATTGTTTCAAGGAAAGGAATAAGTACCATTTCCATTGCATTTTTAAGAACCTGACGGACACAGTCTGCCAGGGCAAGACGGGCACCGGCCAAAAGCGGATCTTTTTCAGCAGATGCAAGAATAGGGCATTCGTGGTAGAACTTGCTGAATCCTTTTGACACATCATAAAGATAAGAAGCTACAACAGAAGGATTCAGTTCTTCTGCGGCCTTTTCAAGAACTTCCGGATAATCACCCAGAGTCTTGATCAGTTCCCATTCTGCACTTTCAGTAAGTTTTGCCAAAGCTTCATCTGAAAAATCAGGAGAAACACCTGTTTCCTGGGCTTTGCGGACAATTGAGCAGATGCGTGCTCCCATGTACTGCAGATAAGGACCGGTGTTTCCGTTGAAAGACAGACTTTCTTTGGGATTGAAGAGCATGTCTTTTGAGGGAGTTGCAACCAGCAGATAATAATGCAGAGCACCCAAGGCAATTTTTTCTGCAACTTCTTCAGGATTTCCGACAGCTTCTTCGCGGCCTTTTTCGGAAATTTCAGAGAATGCACCGTCACGGAGACTTGAAATCAGATCGTCTGCATCAACAACAGTACCTTCACGGCTCTTCATTTTTCCTTCGGGCAGGTTAACCATTCCGTAAGAAAGGTGGAAAAGCTGATTTGCCCAGTCAAAACCCAGTTTCTTGAGAATATAGAACAGAACTTTGAAGTGATACTGCTGCTCGCTTCCGACAACATATACCAGCTGATTGAAATCCCAGTCATTGTGGCGGCTGATTGCAGTACCGATATCCTGTGTAATGTACACGGAAGTTCCGTCTTTGCGGAGAAGGACTTTTTCGTTGTCCCCGCCTTCTTTGTTTTTTCCTACAGCATCTGTTACATTGACACGGACCGATCCGTCATCAGCTTTGAAGAAAATCCCTTTTTCAAGGCCTTTGAGAATTTCATCCTTACCCTTGAGGTAAGTTTCGCTTTCAAAATAAAGTTTGTCAAAAGAAACACCGGTGCGCTTGTAGGTCTGTTTGATCCCGTCTGTTGCCCAGGTATTCATCTGAAGCCAAAGTTTGCGAAGTTCTTCATTGCCTTTTTCCCATTCAATCAGCATGCTCTGGGCAATTTCTTCCATCTTGGGATTGGCTTTGGAAAGTTTGTCGAATTCAACATAACAGTCGCCGACAAAACGGTCGCTTTTAAGACCAAGGGATTCAGGAGTGTCCTTGAGAGTGAATTTGTAATCAGCAGAAAGTCCCTGATCAGTAATGTATTCAGGATGGCCGGAGTGGTTTACAACATAAGCCACCATGGATTTGCAGATATGAACACCGCGGTTGTTGATGATGTTGACTTTGTAGACATCGGCACCGCAAGCTTTGAGAATGCGGCTGATGCTTTCACCCAGAGCATCGTTGCGGAGATGGCCCAAATGCAGCGGTTTGTTTGTGTTGGGGCTTGAAAATTCAATCATTACCCGGCGGCCGGCAAGGGGTTTTGATCCGTCTTTGGAAAGCATTCCGTAAGAATCTTTCTGGTCGCTGATTTTTTTGAGTGTGTCACTGGCAAGATTTGCTTTATTCAGTTTTACGTTCAGATACGGTCCCATTGCGGCAAAAGTTCCGGTGTCTTTTGCTTCTTCAGCAAATTCGCTGCTGATTATTGAGGCGGCTTCTGATGCAATGACAGGCGGTGCCATGCGGAAAATCTTTGCAAAAACAAAAAGCGGAATTCCAACGTCACCCATTGCAGGATCAGGCGGGGTTTCCAACAAAATCTGACTTTCTGTTACCGGATCACATGAAAGATTCTTTTTCTGAATCAACACATTCAATGCTTTAGCTGCAAGTTCACTGCACTGCTTCTGTAAATCTGCCATAAAAACTCCTGATTTGTCTAAAGGACTCCCTTCGGAGACATGTGGCATTCTACCAAAAAACGCACAAAAGGGCAAACATTGCAAAGTATTCAAGTCACATGATATAATACGCAGACAAATGACTGAATAATACCGGAGAAAACATGACACCACAAGAAAATCTGAATGAACTGCCTGTTGCAGAACAGTTCAGCAGACGCGTAATACTCAAAGTATCAAAAATTACAAAAGTTGAGCAGCATCCCGAAGGAACATTGCTTTACATTCTTACGCTGGATACAGGAGATGAAGAACCGCGCCAGATTGTAAGTTCAATTGTTCCCTTTTACAAACCGGAAGAACTTCTCAACAAAAACATCGTCCTTGTATACAATCTTAAACCTGCAAATTTCCGTGGAGTCCGCAGCAACGGAATGCTTCTTGCAGCAAGTGATTCCAATGTGGCGGACCACGAAACCTGCGAAGTCCTTTTTGCACCTCAGTTTGAACCGGGAACAATTCTGGAACCGGAAGGATTTGAGCCGCCGGAAGAAAAACTCTGCTATGTCAAACCTGACAAATTCTTTGCAATGCCTTTGTACACAAAAGACGGATTTGTTGAAGTTGACGGCAAAAAGCTTACGGCAGACGGAAAATATCTTACCGCTGAAATTTATAAAAACGGATCTGTCGGCTGATTGTTATGGAAGGATTGATTTTAGGCGGAAGCAACAACATTTTTCAGACCGAATGCGACGACGGCATCATAAGACAGTGCACGCTCAAGGGAAAACAGCTTAAACTGGAAAAACAGTACTACAATCCCATTGCACCGGGTGACAGAGTTGAAGTTGAATGCGATGAAAAATCAGAAGACAAAGGTCAGATTCTGTCCATTCTGCCCCGCAAAAATGAGTGCGTACGCTGGAATGTAAAAGGCCGGTTGCCTCAGCTTCTTGCCTGCAATGTGGACAACCTTCTTTGTTTTACAACTCCTGACGAACCGCCTTTCAGACCCAGATTTGTTGACAGAGTTCTTGCGCAGGCAGAAAATCAGAATATTGAGCCCGTAATTGTATGCAACAAATACGATCTTGCCGACTCCATGGACGAAGATTTTGAAGCGCGCCTTACGGAATGGGAACGGATCGGATACAAAGTGCTGCGGATTTCCGCAAAATCAGGGGAAGGCGTGCCCGACCTTGCACAGTTCATTGAAGGAAAGCTGAGTGTTCTTGTAGGACAGAGCGGTGTGGGCAAATCAAGCCTTGTAAATGTTCTGGACTCAAGCTGCGTTCTACGCACGGGAAGCCTTTCTGACAAATACGGCCGCGGAACCCACACTACTACCCGCGGTTCGCTTATTCACATAAGTATCAACGAAGCACTTCTTGGCGGCAGAATCGGGGCAAAAACTTCCATAATCGACACGCCCGGTGTGCGACGCTTTGTACTTCATGACATTTCAGCAGACAATCTGCAGCTTTGCTTCAAAGAGATTGCTCCTTTGGTGGGCAAATGCAGTTTCGGAATGTCATGCACCCACACAAAAGAGCCGGGCTGCAAAATTCAGGAAGGGGTTTATGCGGGCGTAATCAGCGAAGAACGCTATGACAGTTTCTGCCGCATAAAAAATGAAATTGCTACCGGAAACTGGGAAGACTGAGACAAGAAAAAAGCCGCTCTTATGAGCGGCTTATCATTTTCCATTTTTGACATCTTTTTTTACATAAGTTTTTTTAATCGGGAGCTTGTTATAGGACTTTTTTTCTTGCTTGTTTTTACAGCACTTTTTTACCGTAAAATATTCCCTACATTCATAATATTATCATGGGATTCTAAATAACGCAAGAAAAAAAGAAAAAAGTTTCATCATTTTTTGAAATTTTTTACCATCTATGAAATTTTTCTCAATTCTCTCCACTGTCTCCACTTTCTCCACTGTCAGCAAGTATCAGTTGAGGCGTATCCGGTACTTCCAAATGATAAGCCCGCTGTTTTCTTGCCGGCTGTTTCCGAGGTTCTGCAGGCTGGGGAACAAGAATCAGTTTATCCTTTTTGCACTCAACCACAATCTGTGTGCCTTCGGGACATTTGTCAGCAAGAATCAGCATTGCCGCCTCATCTTCTATTTCACGCTGCAGAAGTCGGCGCATAGGCCTTGCACCGAAAGCAGGATCATATCCGTTTTTCACAAGATAATCTCTTGCTGATTTTTTCATTTTGACTGTAATGCCCTGCTCTGAAAGGCGTTCCTTCAATTCGTCAAGCTGAAGATCCAGAATGCGGGAAACTTCTGCTTCTGACAAAGTTGTAAACACTACAGTGTCATCAATACGGTTCAAAAGCTCGGGGCTGAGGATTTTCTTCAGTTCCGTAAGGGCACTCTGTTTCATGTCCTCATAGTTCATAAGTCCGTCCACTGTACTTGAAAAGCCCAGCCGGTTTTCGTTTGAAATCTGCCGTGCGCCCGCATTGCTTGTCATGATGATTACAGTGTTGCGGAAGTTTACAGTGTGTCCCAAATTGTCGCGCAACTCACCTTCTTCAAGAACCTGAAGCAAAAGGTTGAAAATATCAGGATGAGCCTTTTCAATTTCATCAAGAAGCACCACTGAATAAGGATTCCGACGGACTTTTTCAGTGAGCACACCGCCTTCTTCATAACCCACGTATCCGGGCGGCGCACCTACAAGGCGGCTAGCAGTATGTTTTTCCATAAAATCGCTCATGTCCACACGGATAAGGGCGTCTTCCGTTCCGAAAAGGAATTTTGCCAGTGTCTTTGCAAGCAGTGTTTTTCCGACACCGGTTGGTCCCAGAAAAATGAATGATCCCTGGGGACGCTTGAAAGAAGACACACCGGCACGGCTTCGTCTGACAGCAGAGGCAACCAGAGAAATCGCTTCTTCCTGACCGATTACGCTCTGATGCAGAACCTGTTCCATGTTGATGAGCCGTTTTGTTTCTTCAGTATCAAGCTGTTCCATGGGAATACCGGTAATATCTGCAACAACACGGCAAACATCCGTAACCGTAATTGTATTTTTCTCAGTAACGGCATGTTTTGTTTCTCTATTTGCAAGTTCTTCTGCCTTAAGACGGAGTTTTCTTACCTGATCGCGGACTTCAGCAGCTCTTTCATAATTCTGGCTCTGAACCATAAGGGATTTTTCTTCCGTAAGAACTGCAATCTGTTTTTCAAGTTCGGCCAGATCTTCAGGCCGTTCATCGCACTGGATTTTCTTGAGCGAACCGGTTTCATCAAGAAGGTCAATCGCTTTGTCCGGCAAAAAACGCTCCGTAATGTAACGCCGCGAAAATTTGACAATCTGTTCGATTACACCGTCCGCATAATGAACATGGTGATATTCTTCGTACTTGTTTTTGATTCCTTTAAGAATCCGTACCGTTTCTTCGTCTGTAGGCTCTGCAACAAGAACCTGCTGGAAGCGGCGTTCCAGAGCAGCATCCTTTTCAAAATACTTGCGGTATTCTTTCAGTGTGGTGGCACCGATGCACTGGAGTTCTCCGCGGGACAATGCAGGCTTAAGCATATTGGATGCATCCATGCTGCCTTCTGATCCGCCGGCCCCGATGATCGTATGGAGTTCGTCGATAAACAGAATTACGTTCTTCTGTTCACTGATTTCTTTCATGATGCGCTTCATGCGCTCTTCAAATTCACCTCGATACTTTGTTCCGGCAATGACAAGTCCCAGATCCAGAACAAGAACCCGTTTTTTAAGAAGATCAGCCGGAACTTCTTCTGCAACAATCCGGGCGGCAAGACCTTCTACAATTGCAGTTTTTCCGACCCCGGGTTCTCCCACGAGAACGGGATTGTTTTTGTTGCGGCGGCACAGAATCTGTATGACACGCTGGATTTCTTTGTCACGCCCGACAACAGGATCGCATTTTCCGCTTCTTGCCAAAGCAGTAAGGTCACGGCTGAATTCAGCAAGAATTGATGCACTGCGCTGCTGTTTTCCGCCTTCTCCAACCTGAACACGTTCAGGTTCCTCACCGGGATGCCTGTTTCCTCTTATTTCAAGTCTGGGTCTTACCTGAGTTGCTGAAGAACTGTTTTTTTCAAGTACTTTCTGAACTGCAGCGCGCAAATCATCCAAAGTTACCGGAATTGAAGAAAAGAAACGTGCCGTAACGCTTTCTTCTTCACGGAAAGCGGCCAGAAGCAGATGTTCCGTACCGATGTATTCTTTGCGCATGCTCCTTGACTCAACAGCAGCAATGTCAAAAACACTTCTCATACGGCGGCTCGGAGGAATTTCGCCCTGAGGCATTTCTGTTCCGGCAGGAAAAGATTCTGCTTTGGGCAGATTCTGGCTCAGAACAAGTTCAAACATGAGAAGATTGATTTTCAGTTCTGCAAGAGCCCAAAAGCCAATGCCTTCTCCGCTCTGAAGAAGTGCAAGAACCATGTGCTCCGGATAAAGAAGAGGATTTTTGTTGCGGCGTGCAATTTTTTGAGCATCGTCTGTAAGCAGGCGCAAAGCCCGCGGTGAAAGTCCTTTTATCATAAAAACCTCAAATGACTGTCAGCTGGCAGCTGTTTTTCAGCGTATATTCATGTGATATTCAGAAACTGCTTCCTGAAGAATGATTGCCCTCAGGCGGTTGATTCTCTGTTCTGGAGTAACAACGTCCTTTTCAAAACTCAGATTGCCGGTGCGTTCAATAAAAGTAAGATGAGCACTCTGAATACGGAAAAGAAGGGCATAAAAAGAAGATTCATCAACACCGGACAAAAAGCCCAGGTCAAAACCCCATTTAAGGGTGGAAACCAGTTCAAAACCTTCGTCAAAATTGATGAATCTGCTGTATTTTATGACTGCAACCGAACGAAGAACTTTGTCTTTAAGGAAAGTCGGCTTTTTGTCCAAAAGATCACAGCGGGTTCTGCGTTCTATATCGATCAGGTTACGGGACATTGCATAAGTTTCTGCAATCTGGTCCACTTCGCTGTCAGGGAAATTGCTTTTTGCAGTGACCATGAACCAGGCTCCCAAAGCTTTTGCGCGGCTGTCGTTGCGGCGTGCATAACAGGCATAAAGTTCAAAACCGCTTTCAATCAGTGACCGGAAAAGCGCATCCTGTTTTTCCGCGTAAACAACGGAAGGCAGATGAACTACAAGAGACGTATGCATGCCTGTTCCGGTTTCGTGAAGTGAAGAGGTGAAATAACCGAATCTGTTGTTGCCGGCAAAATGCAGAGTTTTCTGCAGACTGCGGTCCAGCTGGGAAACAAGATCAAAACAGGAATCAACCGCGTAACCGCTGGAAAAAGATGTGCAGCGAAGATGGTCGCGGCAGTTTACAGTGCAGGCAATGATTCCGTCATCGCGGACCACAGCGCCGGCGTCATCCATGTCAACCATTTCCTGGTCAAGGATTCCACGCTCTGTCAGAATATGCCGTCCCAAATATTCCAGATTGCGCATTGTAAAAGACTGGTAAGAGTTTTTCTGGTTCAGCTGAGAAAAGGCATCGAAAATAATCGTTTCGACACGTTTTTTGTCTTCGTCCTTAAGATATTTCGGAAAAGGAAAATCCATCAGATTCCGGGCGAGAGTAACCTTTGTGGAACAAACAACATCATTGTCCTCGCCGTTTATTGTGTACCAGGCATTCTGTTCAATTTCGTCAGTCATTCCGTTCATCAAACTCCTTGAGTTTATCGCGGTAAACAGCAGCTTTTTCGTATTCCTCGTTGGCAATTGATTCATCCAGTTTGTTCTGAAGACTGGCCCGGCTTTCAAGAATGCTGCGTTTCTGTTCGTAACGCATCGGGACTGTTCCGCGATAATCGCCGGTTTTGCCCTGTTTCTCAAAATATGTTTCTATTTCAGAAGCAAATTCCGTATAGCAGCGAGGACACCCGGCAACATGATGGCGGCGCATTTCATTGAGAGTCTGTCCGCAGACAGGACAGGCAGAAGTTTCACCGAGAGATTCTTTCAGGTTTACAAGCAGTTTCCGGACAGATCCTTCAAGATTTCTTCCCTGAAGATCAAATTCACCTTTTCTGGCACATTCAGTACACAGATGAATCATGTATTTTTCGTCGCCTTCACCTTTTTCTATAAAGATTTCAGCTATTCGGTCGTGGCAAAAATCACATTTCATAAAAACCGCCTAAATCACTTTGCGAAGAATCGTCAAAGGTTTTTCTTTGCCGGCTCTGACAGAGGGTGCAATTGACACAAGGGCGCTCAAAAGAACCGTACCGCAAACAGCTGCCAGAATCTGGTCAAAAGGAAGTGAAACCGGAATTTTTTCAAGATAGAACGCCGGATCCAGAATCTGAATCTTCGAATATGCTTCTGCAGAAACACTTCCTCTTGAACTGATAATATACAAAAAGTTTCCGATTCCGTTAACAACTTTTTCTACAAAGCTGATTATTTCATTTGATTTGAGAACGCAAAGAAAAGCAGGCGGAAGACCAAGAGCTACACCGGCAATTCCTGCAAAAACACCTACAAACAAAAAAGAAAGAGTGATTCCGCCTGAACTTGCTCCAAGGCTTTTGAGAATTGCGATTTCCTTGCGACGTTCCATTACCAGCATGACAAGAGCTGCAGAAATGTTGACAGAGGCCACAAGAACAATCAGAAAAACTACAAAAAGAAGCATGACCCTTGTGGAAGCATAGTTTTCAAACTGACTGGAATTCACGTCACGCCAGCGGTAAACACCGAATCCTTTTTCATAATTGTCGAAAACCAGCTGTTCCACAATCTGTTCATATTCAATGCCGAAAGAATCAGCAGCACTAACGCCCACAAAAATCGAAGAAGCTGCAGAGGAAAGGAACTCAAATCCGCTTTCCAAGGGCACAAAAATCCACAGAGCATCAATTTCCTGATATCCGCAGGAAACGATTCCTTCAACCACAAAGGATTTAACACGAGGCGTTACGGATCCTGAAGCAGTTGTTTTTGAAGAAATCAGCCTAACAGTATCACCGACGGAAAGCCCCAAAGATTCAGCAATTTTTTTTCCGATCAGTGCACCGTTTGTTTTTGAAAATTCCGAAGAACCTTCAAGAACATTCATATATTTTACAAAATCAGCATTGCGTGAAAAAATGTCCCTGGGAACAGCACGCACAAGAGCACCGCTTCGTCCTGTTTTTCCTGCGGCAAGAACCGAGCCCTGCCGTTCAATATATGTGCCTGTAACACCTGGCACAGTTTCTGCGCGACTTGCAATTTCTTCAAGAACCTCCAAATTTTCATCAGCACTTGAGAATGATTTTTTCTGTGCAATCTGTATCTGATAGCTTGAAAGTCCGATAAGCCGCCCTGTTATTCCTTCAATCATTCCTTCTGAAACGGAAAGCACTGTAATAAGCGGAATAAGACTGATCGCAATGCAGATTACAGCACCGAAGAGACTTCTGCGTGCATTGCTCATCTCGCTTCTGTTGGGACGGATCATTCGGAAACACAATAAAAATGATGATTTTACTGTCATTGAATCAACCTGCGTTATAAATCAGTTTGCCGTCCTGAATGTGACAGCAGGAATCACCGCGGCTTGCAAGACTGGAATCGTGGGTAACAAGAATCAGGGTTTTCCGGTACTTGTCCACCATTGAAAAAAGCAGATCAGAAATCAGACGGGCATTTTCCGGATCAAGGTTTCCCGTAGGTTCGTCAGCAAGAATAAGCTTAGGGTCATTGATCAGGGAACGGGCTACGGCAGCACGCTGACGTTCACCGCCGGAAAGCTGTGAAGGCAGATGGTCAAGACGGTTTTCAAGCCCCACATCACAAAGAAGCATACGGGCTTTTTCCATTGCATCCTTCTTTTTCATGCCCTGCATGTATGCGGGAAGATAAACATTTTCCAGAGCGGTAAAATCTTTGAGCAGATAATGGAACTGAAAAATCAGCCCAAGATATTTTGCCCTGTATTCAGACAAATCTTTTTCAGACAAGCCGGAAAGATTGTAATCTCCCACGCGGACAGATCCTTTTGTTGCGTTTTCAAGGCCGCCGATAATGTTGAGCAGAGTACTTTTTCCGCTTCCGGAAGCACCTTCAACCACAACTTTGCTGCCTTCAGAAACAGTCATGTCCAAATCTTTAAGGATGCAAAGGTTTGATGCAGGTCCTGAAAAAGTTTTTTCAAGTCCCTTGATTTCTACAACAGTTTTACTCATCGTGAAGAACCTCCGCTACTGAAAATTTCATCATGTGTCTGCTTGCTGCCCAGGAAGCAACAAAGGAAGACAGAATTCCGAAAAGAAAAATCATCAGCACTTCCGAAAAGAAAGGCCGCGCCGGGATTGTTGAATAAAAAAGATAAATTGTTGAATTTTTAAGATAAGGAGCCGTCTGCGGTGAAAAAATCAGAGTAAAGAAATACTGTATATTGAAGGCAAAACTTGAAAACCACACAAAAACCTGTTTCATGTTGATGCAGATTGCAAGACCGATCAGGAGGCCGGGCACGGAACCTGTAATTCCCGTAACAAGTCCCTGAAAAAGAAAAATATTCCTTATTCCGGATTTTCTTGCGCCCAAAGCAGACATGACGGCAATTTCTTCACGACGCTCGTAGACCATGCGCCTCATGGAATTGTAGATGTTTACGGCTACAACAACAAAAATAAGCAGCGCAATCATTATGAGAATGTTTTTTTCAAGGCGCAGAACACCGAAAAAGCTGCGGTTGTAGCTTCGCCAGGATTCATAGGAAAATTGGGGAAATGTGTCTGACAAACGGGCAATGATGCGCGCATCTGATTCTGAATCCACCAGTTTGATTCCGTAAACCAAGGAGGCACCGGATCCTGCAAGCTGAGCGGCAGTTTCAAGGGAAACAAAAGCAAAAGTTCCGTTGATGTCAGAATATGTGCTTGCAAAAATTCCGGAAACTTCCAGAAGACGGTTTTCTGCAAAAAGATCAGTTTCTGAGCCGCCTGACATTGCAAGAAGATTGATTGTGTCACCAACGCCTACACCCAGATTCCGTGCGAGAAGGCGGCCAAGAACTACTGTTCCCGGTTTTCCGATTGAGAAAGATCCGCTTTCCATTGTTACCTGACCGGCAAAACCTACATCGTCTTCCATAATTGTTGTGCTTATTCCGCGGATAAGTGCCGGTTTCTGGCGTCCTCCGCGGCCCACAACAAGAGCCTGAGCTTCGTACATGGGCACCACAGAGCGGATTCCCGTAACCTGTGCGATTTTTTCGACCGCTTCAAGAGATTCTGCCGGCTGCATTTCTTTGTCAGGAACAGCGCGCACATGGAATGAACTTATTTCCATGATGGCTTCGATTGATCCCATCTGAAAACCGTTCATCACTGCAAGAATCACAATAAGCGACATGACACCGAAACAAATGCCCAATGAAGCGAGAAAATTGGTTGCGGCAGACCGGCCCGTCCTGTCAACGCGGGAAAAACGCCGTGAAACAAAAAAAATCCAGTTGTTTACCATTGTCTTCTCCGCAAAATTTTTCCGTCAATCAGAATGATTTCTTCTGTCTGTATTCCGTTTTCGTAATGGGAACGCACTTCATAATTGTCGGTAAAAAACAGTTTTTCCCAGTATTCAGATTCTGAAGAAAACTCAACTGATTTGACAAGCACATTGTTCTCGTAAAAAAACTGGTCGGGAGAATCACATTTTCCGGTGTAAACAAAGCGGGTTTTCTCCGTGACTTTTCCGGGGCTTGTTACGGTTTCTTCTGTCATACGTTTTTCTTTGTCATAGACCCACTGATATGTATGAAGCAGAGAACCTGAAGAAAGACTGTACTCGGAACTGCCAGTCTGCAGCCCGTTTTCTGAAAAACTGATTTCCGTGCGGATTCCGTCCCTGATGTTTTTTTCAACGGTTTTGTCAGGAGCCGGTTTTGACCCGGAATAGACATACTCAGTTTCGCGGATGACATTTTCCATGTCCGCATCCCAAAGTGTTTCAGAAATGACACGGCTCAAAGAATCATAACGACGGAGAAAAAGATTTTCATCTGATGCCGAGATTACGGACAAAGGTCCTGATTTTCCGAAACTGAAAAAATTGTCTGAATAGTCACTGCTTGTTCGGCGAAGTTTTCCGTCCGCGTCAGAAAGGGAAACTGATGATGACTGGGCAAAAAGACTGCCCGCAAAAAAAAGGACCAGAAAAAAGCTGACACAAAGAATCAGACAGGATTTTCTCAAACCTGACCTTCCAGCAGTTCGTCAACGTATTTTTCAGGTGAGAAGGGTGCAATGTCCTGATACTTTTCACCGGTGCAGACAAAGGCAACCGGAATTCCAAGTTCTTTTCCCAAAGACACGGCAACACCGCCTTTTGCAGTTGAATCATATTTTGTAAGGATTGCGGCATCCACACCGACTGCTTCGTTGAAAACTTCCGCCTGCCGCAATGCATTCTGTCCGGTTGTGGCATCAAGAACGATGATTTTCTTGTAACAGCCTTCATCCGCTTTCTGTCCGGCGATGCGGTCAATTTTCTGAAGTTCGCGCACAAGGTTTTCCTTGTTGTGCAGACGTCCTGCCGTATCTGCAAGAACCACAGCCCCACCCTTTGCACGGGCGGCTTCCGTAGCATCAAAAACTACTGCTGCCGGGTCTGCACCATGCTGGTGTGCAACAATACGCACGTCAACTTTTTCCGCATGGTATGTAAGCTGTTCAATGGCCGCCGCACGGAATGTGTCTGCAGCCGCAAGAATTACTGGAAACTGTTTTTCTTTGTAGTAATTTGCGATTTTTGCCGTAGAAGTTGTTTTGCCCGCACCGTTCACACCAAGGAACATGTACAAAGAAACTTTGCCTTTCTGGGGAACAAGCTCCACGGACTTCACATAAGACAAAAGCAGAGTTTTCAGTTCCGCAATCATTTCTGATTCATCTTTGATGTGCTTTTCACGGCAGATTTTTTCAAGTGTTTCGGTGATTTCAAATGCAGTTTTTGCACCGATGTCACCTTCTACAAGAGAATCTGTAAGATCGTCAAAAAAATCACCGTCTTTATTTTTGTAAAGCCCGAACAACTGGGCAAGTTTTTTTGCAAATCCAATTTTTGCCATATCAAAATCCTTTACGGAATCTCAAAAAATCAATTTAATGAATCCGTTTATTTTTGTGCAGACGTTGCAGTTTCTGGCAGAACTTCATCTGCAGCAAGCAAATACCTTGCAATCTGTGCCACAAAATTCACACCGGCACAAACGGATACTCCCATCGTAACGAAAGTCCCGATACGCCAGCCCTGATACTTTGCGAATACATCCTGAGCATCAGCAGAAGAAAGCCCCCCGCGCCGGTAAACATTTGCATAATCAACCATCCTGCCGTAGGTAAAAAAAGCAAGAGGAAGGGATCCGAGCAAGAAACCATAAGCATTGTATAAACTTTTGCGCCTTTTTTCAATTAACGAATCCGTGTCCGTTTCTTTGGTCACTAGCGTTGCTTCCAGTGCAGAAAGATTTTTTGAACCGGAATCAGCCGGCTCATTGATTACAAAGAAACTGGATCGGCCGTTTGGGGCTGCATACTGACCAAGAACAGGAAGACTGTTTACGGAAGCATAAGCTTTGCTGCCGGAAAGCATGCCGCCTGCAAGAAGTGCCTGAACATAGAACAAACCGGGAGACAGTTCCGCATCAGAACCGGCAGACTCAGTTTTCCGGGCTTTTTCATTTGCTTCAGATGTTTCAGAACCGGCAGGAATTCCGGCAGTTTTATCTTCATCTTTTGCACCGGTTATAAGCCCCGCAACATAACCCGCTTTGTCTTTTACAAAATCCCAGGCAATGCCCGCATATTCTTCCGGTTTGTCAAACCAATCCAAAGTTTTCTGCCACCAGGCCGGTTCTTCAGCATATTCTTCTGCAACAAGATGCAGTTCAATTGTCTTTACGGGTTCAAGGCTTACAGCAACAGAAAACACGGCTGAATCTGAAAAATCATATTCAAAGGACAAAGTTCTGTAGCCGGCGCATTCTACAAGAACATTGTGAATGCCTTTCTGGACAGAAGCCGTTACAAAAGTGGGATTCTGCCAGGCTGCAGCAGATTTCGGAAGGCCGAGTCCTGAACTGGTATGGAATTCTGCGGCACGGAGAGCGTTTGCAGCGCAGACCGTATTGTCAATGCGGACAATAGCGCCGGGCTGCTCAACTGTAACGGCAACTTCCACAGAGTCACCGTCGGAAAGCAGACTGACAAACTGGGATGCGATTTCTTCGGCCAGCTCGTTGAATTCCGATGCAAAACCTGCGGTTTCCACAGTTCCGCACTCAACAAAGCCCGGAAAAGTGTAAAGCGTGGCCGAAACAAACATATATTTGTCACGGCGGAAAACAGTTCCGGAAATAAGCCCGTCACAGTTTTTTCCTGCGTCGGCAATTTCTCCGGCATACAGAACATCAGGATCATTTACAGTAACTGTTTTTATCAGTTCTTCGGAAGACTGTCCTTCTGATTCATCAGAAGATTCCAGAATTGCACGGATTTTTTCCTGAGTTTCACGGATTTTTTTTTCGTAGTCAGCAATCTGTTTCTGTTTTTCGTAATCGGAAATATTTTTGAACAGAACCCCGTCACGGTCGGCAATGTCTTTCTGCATTGTCTTCTGCAGTGAAGAAAGTTCCGAAGCATGGGAAGCAGAACGGAGAAAAACCTGCTCGGCTTCCGTAACTTTTCGGGTCAAATTTTCGGGAATTGCCGCAAGAATAAGGGACGGCAGAACGGAAGAAAAGTTTTCGTCACCTTCAAAGGCACATGCAGACAGTACCCATCGGGAATTTTTCTCTTTGTCTGCCCCTGACAGAGGGAAACAGACAAAAAGAAATACCGACAAAAGCACTAATCCGCATTTTTGTCGTCCGGAAAAGGTCAATCGTCCATGTCCTCATCGGAAACATCAAGAGGAATGCCTTTCCATTTTGCAGAAAGATAAGCCTCGATAAAAGGATCCAGATTTCCGTCCATTACAGACTGAATATTTCCGGATTCATAGCGTGTACGCAGGTCTTTGACCATCGTATAAGGCTGGAAAACATAGGAACGGATCTGATTTCCCCAGGAAATGTCTTTTTTCTCCTGAGCAAACTTTGCGTTCTCCTTTTCTTTTTCAGCACGGTAGTATTCATAAAGACGGGCTTTGAGCATGCTCATTGCGGTCTGGCGGTTCATTATCTGGCTGCGCTCTGTCTGACAGGCTACGACAATTCCCGTAGGAATATGGGTAAAGCGAACTGCAGAGTCTGTCTTGTTGACGTGCTGTCCACCTGCACCGCCTGCACGGTATGTATCAACACGCAGATCTTCGGGGCGCACTTCAACTTCAATGCTGTCATCCAATACGGGGAAAACGTAGACACTGGTAAAAGACGTGTGCCGGCGTGCGTTTGCATCAAAAGGACTGATTCGTACCAGACGGTGGACACCTGCTTCGCCTTTGAGATAACCGAATACATAATCACCGGAAATCTGCAGCGTCATGGATTTGATTCCGCCTTCAGCTTCAAGAACATCAACTGTTTCAACCTTGTATCCGCGGCGTTCTGCCCAACGGATGTACATACGGCTGAGCATTGATGCCCAGTCACAGGCTTCTGTACCGCCGGCACCGGCATGAATCGTAACAAAGGCATCATTTTTGTCCACTTCGTCAGAAAGCAGATTGAGAATGCTCTGTTTTTCGTATTTTTCTTTTGATTCGTTGTAAAGTTTTTCCACTTCGGCAGAAAGTTCTTCATCACCGGACTCAAGAGCCAGCTCATAAGTAGCTTCGATGTCGTCCATTGTGGCAATAAGTTCGCGCCAAGGTTCAATGCGGTTTTTGAGCAGTTTTATTTCTGACAGGACTTTTTCTGCTTTTTTTGGATCATCCCAGAAATTGGGCTCACCGGACTGGGCTTCCTTTTCTGAAATGCGCTGTTCAATAGCCGCGACGTCAAAGACGCCCCCAGACGTTAAGGATATCTTCTTTCAAAGAAGCGATGGGCATTTTAAAATCTTCTAACATGGTAAAACCTCTGAAAAATTAATTGGAACCCTCTCCAGCAGGAGGGCGAAGTATGCAGCGTTTCCACTGTTTTTTTGACAATTCCGAAATGCCGAAATAACCCTGTACAGGATACTGATACAGCCGGACCACATCATAATAATCAGTTACCCGGTCAATATCCTTTTTGAGCGTATGGAGACGTTTTTCTGTGAGTGCCGTGTTCTCCCAACAAGCCCGCTGAACTTTCGTGAAGCCATATTGCGACAGAATGGACGCAAGAGCCTGAGCAGATTCCATTCCGCCGGGATCAAGCATTACGGATACAAACATTCATAAAGTATAAAAACTACATGTCATCTTGTCAAACCAGCAGATTTGTTCCATTATAAAGTATGTTTTCCAAAGGGACTTTTCTTCGTACAGCTTTTTCAGTTTCTGTTCTTCTGCTGATTTCATCATTCGCACTTTTATCCGCCCAGTCAAACCGCCCCATGATTTCTGCAATTTCTGCAGAAGGAACAGAAACCGGCATCGTTATTTCATGGACAAAGCCGCCTGCAATTTCCAACAGTTCCATAAAAAATCTGCTTCTGTACCGTTCATACACACCCATTACCGGACCCGCCGCAATGCAGACGCTCAGTCCTGTTGCAACACTGAATTCTTCTGATTTTTCATACATTGACAAGCCGTCAAACACTACAAACTATTATTATGCAATTGTTTCCGTACTGAATGACAACACTGTATATGACGTGATCATTCCGTCAGTAAACGCCACAGTTCTTCCGGCCGGTGTACCAAGTTCACAGAAATCACCTGTTTCCGCCGCTTTGGACAGCGCAAAAACCACAGAAGCAGAAAAACACGCGGCCTCACCGGAAGAATCATTGAGGACGACACCGCTGCCCTACCTGAACGTAATGTCAAAAGCTGACATATCTACGGAGGCAATTCCTCAGGATATTCTTGATTCTGCGGAACTGCTCGGAATTTCAGCACAAAAGAAGACAGAAGCACGAAAACCCTTTATTTTTGAAAAGGATTCAAAAGACACTTCCTCAGGTGATGACTATTCACTTTACGCCATTGTCAGCACTTATTTTGCACAGGCTGATTACAAAGCTGCAGAAGTTGCGCTCCGCCGTTATATGAGCATCAACCACTCAACGGACATTACAGCCCGCACGAACATTTATCTTGGACAGACACTGTTCTTCCAGCAGAAATATCAGGATGCGCTTTCATACTTTCTGCTTGCGGAAAGCATTTATCCCGCAATTGCAAAACGCTGGATCCGTTTTACTCTGGACGATTTTTCCATTCCGCAGCAAAACCGCTGAAACGGGCTGTACCACCGGGTTCTGACGTACTGTATACAAAAAGTCCTCCGCGCACACCGCAGAAGTGATCCAGCATGAAGTGCAGCTTTAAAGGCTCTCCCAAGGAATTCCATTCTGATTTGTCTTCAGTTTTCCAGAAAAACTTTACTTCATCTTTTAAACCGGTAAAGTCAAAATCAAGTTTTACACGGCACACAGTTTTTTTGCCGCACCCGTTGTCTTCTGCGGCAGCAGTTCCGGCTGATTCCGGGCCTTCAAGCGGGATGCGGAAATCGATTACAGGCGGCAGCATGTCGTGTCTGTTGGGCTGCACCTTGTTTTCAGGATAATTTGTACGCCCGCAGACTACATAAGTTTTTTCCCGTTCCTTTGCAAGGCCGATAAAACCGTAGCAGCCCGCAAAAGCGATAAGTCCCATGAAATCACCGTTTTTAAGTGCGGCCGCATCCAGAGTAACTTCAACCGACGGCTTCGGGCCAACAAGGCGGCATGTAAAAGTATTGAGTGCAGAGACAGGATTTGTCACACAGCGGTCGGTTGTTACGGAAAGCACAGTTTCTTCCGCCGGAGTTCTGTCAAAGGATACCAGTTTTCTGTCAGGAATGTGGTTCCATTCCCAAGCGGCAGAATCAAAGGATTCCGGCATCAAAGAAGAATAATTGTAGCCGGGATTGTAGTCCGTAACTTCAAAAGTTTTTGGTGCAACACCGTTTTTTCCAAAAACAGGAAAACCGTCTTTCCATACAACCGGCACAAGGCATGGCATCCGTCCCTCTGCCCCGTGATCCTGAAAAAGCATTGCGTACCAGTCACCGTCCGGAGTGTCAATGAATCCGCCTTGAGCAACTCCCTGACCGAAGTCGCCCATGTCACTGCAAAGAACATCTCCGCCCGTCCAAGGTCCAGCAAGAGAATCCGCAACAAAACAGGCCTGAGTACGCATGCTGTCTTTAGGCCAATGAATCAGACAAAGCACATAACGGCCGCCGATTTTATAAAGATGACTTCCTTCATAGCCAAGGGGAACACTGTCGGAGTCCCGCAGAATCACCTGATCAAAGCCGCCATTTTTCGGTCCTTTCAAACAGGTGGGGTCAAGTTCCGTAATCCGGATTTCCCGATTGCCGTGAACAACATAAACACGTCCGTCTTCATCAAAAAAGAGTCCAGGATCGTAATAAAATCCTTCTATTTTCTGCTGTGTCCAGGGACCTTCCGGTTTTTCCGCCCTATAAAGATAGGAACAATGTGTGTCATTTGCAATGTGAAGCACATAAAACACACCATCATGGTATTTGAGAGAGGCGGCCCACATTCCGCTTCCGTAAATATTGGAATTCTCTTCCATCCTGGCAGCAGGATAATCGTCAAGCACATCATAAACATGTCCTGCAATTTCCCAGTCCACCAGATTGTATGAGCGGAGAATCACCGCTCCCGGCATAAAATGCATGGTTGTTGAAACCATGTAAAAAGCATTTTCCACACGAATCACATCCGGATCCGGAAAATCAGCGTAAATTACAGGATTAACAGCGATTTTTTTTGTCTTATTCATTGTCATCATCCGACAGTTCTGAAAGAATCAGTTCGCCTTCTGGGGTAACCGTAACCGCGCAGCAAAGTTTTTCAGCAGGCTCTTTCTTTTCCCAAGGCCGTTTGTATCCAAAAACAATTGTTCCCTGTCCCGGATTCCGGGCGGTCACAGTAAAATAATAGACACCGGGAGCCCCCGTCATTCCAGGCTTTCCGCCCTGAACAAATTCCTCTGTGATTTCAACAATATCAGAGGGAATGCATTCTGCGCTCCATGTATAGCCGGTTGTAGGATTTCCTTTCAGCTGAACAACGGAAGAAGTCTGCAAATCAGGCACAGACCTGCAGCCCGTTGCACTAAAACTGATTGCAAAAAAAACTAAAAGGCACGGAAGAGCGGAAAAGATTTTTTTCATGAAAAAGCCCCCAATAGAAACAAAAGTAATAAGTAATAAGTAAAAAGTAATAAATAACAGGTAAAAAGTAACTGCACTATCGCCGAAATCCATCCAATGAATCGCAGTGTACAAGTTGTAAGCGATTAATTTTCTTTGCTTCTGACAGTAAAATACTTAATAATGATTTTCATCGTAAGAATAAAAATACTCTGAGTTCTCCCCTTTTGTTACAACAATTTCCCCATCGCTTTTTACTTCCAGAACATACTCCGGTACTATTTTTTTATACCACACGGTAGTATTTTCTATTGTTCCATCCTCATTAATTTTTGCCTTAAGAAAACATAAAACTGGGCCTGCTTTTACAATATTCTTATTTTCATCATATTTGCATGCTGGGTATTCAATAAGTCTATAGCCTGGTTCGCAGTCCAACAATGTAATGTCCAGAATTTGTGTATCTGCGCCCTTATACCCCTTTGGCTTAATTCTTGGTTTTACAAAAAAACATGTATAAACAATAGAATTGTTTTTTCATTTTAAGTCTCCTTATTTAATATGTCCATGCATCAGACCTGATTTTATATGAATAGTTTTTAAGCACAGCCAATGGATCATAATACCTACTTGAAGAAGTATTGAATCCGCAAATTAAGTTTACGTTTACCTAATTGTACCACAAATTAAATTCATTCACCACGAATCTTATAAGGTGTAATTTCAATATTCCATGGCAGAAGTTTTTCCCAGTCTTCCCTTGTTTCGGCAT
>JAKSTU010000004.1 GCA_024402435.1 Treponemataceae bacterium | reverse complement strand
AGATTAATCCTTTCTATTGGAATGGAATAAAAGACAACAGTATTTACGATTCCAGCTCCAGCAGTGTTGTAAAGTTCTCTGACCTTAAAGGACACATTGAACTTGAAGGTGATCTGCCTGAAACATTCAATCTGACATCGGGACTTATGGATAAAGATCCTAAAGTTTCAGGAAAGGTTGTGATTACAGGAACTGCAAGTGACAACAATCTGTTGAACGAACTGTACATCAGCCTGGACGGCATGAACAATCAACTTTCTGGCCTTAATACAAAAACAGTGGGCGGAATTACATATTATCGTGTAGCTACTTATAATCGTGAAAGCCAGGAATGGACTTCTCATCTTGATGCTCTTGATGAAAAGGGTCTGGTATTTGCAGTAGATTCACAGTCATTTGCTGATGGACATCTTGTGAATTGGTCTCTTACATGGGATACGGAAAAAGTACAGGGTGTGGCAAAACTGGATGCTGCTCTTGAAGTGCTGGCAACGGATCTTGGTACACCAACACTCAGCGGTGAAACTGTAACTTACGAATCCAATGAATCAAGTGCTGCATACTACCGTATGGATGTTGTGCCGTATGTTGTAAAAGTTTATACAACTTTGGCAAAGCAAAAAGCCAACAACTGGTCTGTTTACAACAGAACTGCACAGGGACACTATCCTGTACAGTCAGTAATACAGAAAGCAAGTACAGCTGAAACTGCAAACGGTACAATACAAAGAACGACGAAATCTGAAGATGTTACTTTGCATGGCTTTAACTTGAATGGAACTGTGGCAATTACAGGTGCTACTAATCCTTCAGTTAATGGTCCGGCTGAAAATGCATTGGCTCATATTACGTTCAATGTTGCAAACCTTGCTTCCGGTGAATTGGAGGCAACAGTAAATGGTATTGCGTTGATGAACAACCTGAATAACAACGATGCAAAGGGAAGTGCAACTGTTGACGGAACTGCAAATGTAAACAAATACAATATGCAGGGCAACGGCGACACGAACAACATTCTTACAGATGACCTTGTATTCGATGTATGGGAATTCAACGACCGTGCAGCAGTACCTATCAACGGTATGGCAACCGGTGTACAGATGCAGGTTAACCAGGTTTCTCACATGCTGAACTTTGCCTTTGCAAACGGTGGTTTGTTCTACAGTATGGGCGGTAAAGTAAATAATGTGGATTACTCCAGTATTTATTGGGCAGCAGACTGGGATACATTTGCAGGTCCTTGTACAGGCCTTGTTGTTGATAGTTTGGGATATACATATTCTGTAGATTCTGGTGGTGATACAAACAATAGTGGTTCTGTTGATAAATACAATTTGTATACAAGCCGTTGGGGTCTTGGAAGTAGAAATACAGATGGTACTTTGTCGGGAACACGATCTCGCCGTCTTGAAGAAATTGCTATAAAAACAGGTGATGGTACCTATGATTATTCTCTTATGAAGTACAGATACCTTTCTTCTGAACTGGCAACTTCTGTAAGCGGAAAAACAACTAACCTCTATCTTGTAAACTACGATGCATTGACGGATGAAATCCGATTCCGTGCTGGTGCATTTAACAATACCACTGTTGGAGACAAAGGTGGTTTTGTTGATGAGTATAAAAATGGTAACTCCAGCTATTATTCCACAAATAATTGTCAGGTAATAGCAAACTCAAGAAATGGAGGAAGTTTCCCCAAGGATAAAGATGGTGGAACAACAGACGTTGACTCAATCACTGGTCGTGGTGCAGGTCAGTATGTAGATATTGCAATTGCTACAAATGGCCCGAATAGTAAAGATGTAGCCTGTGTTGTATGGTTTGATGCTTATGACAACTGTCTCAAGTACACATACTATGTAGATCCGATTGCTAACTGGACAAACTTAAAAAGCGACAACACTGCAAAAGGCTGGTCTGACCCTACAACAATCTTTGCAGAAGGCGGTGAATACTGTCAGATTGCAGTAGATGCAAATAACCATATCCATATTGCGGCTTATGCAGGTAACGGTGACGTTAAGTATGCTTATCTTGAGAGTTATAATTCAAGTTATTCAGAAAGCGACAACTCTTGTACAGTTGATGCTTCAGGTAGCGTTGGTGAACACTTGACTCTTGATGTTGCACTTGACGACAATGGAAACAGTATTCCTTACATCGGATACTTTACTTCTGCAATCAAAGCTCCAAAATATGCATACCTTGTGGATACAACTCACGAAAACAAAGTACCTGCAGGTGTAGATGCAAATGAGAGTTTTACAGGAGCATGGGAAGTAACAGTTGTTCCGACACCAAGCCGTTTGACCACAAACCGTGAAGACAAAGTAAACATTGGTGTGTTCAAGACAACAGATGGTGTTCTGAACTGGTCAACAACAGATGGTAGTCAGCCTGCAGCTAATGGAAGCAATATTGGAACTAACGAATGTTCAAGTTCGGCCAAAGGTTATGCTGATTCAACAGAAACAAGTAAGGCATACGGTAACGGTTCAAAGAATGCAGTCTTTGCATACCAGATTTCCGGTGGTACTGGTTCTTGTGTAGAAACCGCGCAGATGCGCTAGTGTGAAAGTGGAGCAACAGTCGGCATAAGTGCGGCTGTTGCGCACTTTTATCAGTGTTAAACAAAAAAAAGGGTTGCCCAAAACTTAAGCCGGAGTGAATTTGGCTTAAGGGATCGGGCAACCTTTTGTTTTATTGCGGAACATTGGAATAAAAACGGAACGCGGTAGGGATTGTAGTCCCGAAGTTCCTGAAATGGCAGGGCTTTGGCCTGACGTTTCAGGAATGAGCCGCGGTAGACGGCGAAGGACGAAAAGCCCGGCGGCTGCTTTGCAGACGCACCGCCCGAATGTTAACGTGCACGAATGCGGATTGTGCGTTCAAAGGGAATGTTGTCGGTGAAATAGACTGTAAAGCCTGTGGAGCTGGCACTTTCGCTTCCGAACTTTCCGGCAACGTACCGGTGTTCTGCAAATCCGTTACCCACACTTATGGAATGAATGCCTTTGACAAAGCTGACTGTTCCGGATTTTACGATCATTCCGCCGCCACGGTTTGCAGGCAGTTCAAAAGATTCGCCTGAGACAAATTCGGCGCCGGCACTGGCAATTTCTACACGGAAAGGTGCAGGTTTTACGCCGTACAATTTCATGTGAAGGTCAATGCCTTCTCCGTCAGCATCGGATGCGGCTTCAACAGAAACCTGAATGTTGATGTCCGGGCCCATAAGTTTCTGGCGGCGGTTCTGATTGTCCATTTTCCACCAGTCTGTGGTTTCCTGTGCTTCTCCGAAAGGCAGATAATACCAGCCGTGCATTGTCTGGCTCAGGTCAAAAGCGGATTCTTCACCGCGGCGGGTCATTGTGTCGCTTACAAAAGCACGGTGCTCACAGAAAGAGCCTGCAATCTTAAGTTCAAGAACGATTTCTCCGTTGGTAAAGTAAAGAAAGTTTGATTTGCCTTTAAGCACCGTCCAAGCGGTGGAGTTTTTGTGGACGCGGCAGATTCCGGATTCTTCATAAAAACGGCAGAAGTCAGGCTGACGGTAAACGCCTTCATGTTCCAGTTCAATCAGATCGGGGCGGTTCATCAGTTGCATAAGAAAATCGGGCGCGCCAAGGTTGTTTTTCTCGATGATCTCGAAAATGTAGTTTGCCGCGTCCAGAAATTCGGGAATGCCAAAATCGTGGCCCATTGCAAGATACTCGGTGTAGTAATCACCGGGATAAATCAGTGCGCCGTTGTCCTGACGTGTGGAGTTTGCGGTAAAAATGCTGCCGTTGGGTTCAAGATAAGTCAGCATCATGCGGAGATTGCGGATTGCACAGTCATAATAAAACTGGTCGCCGGTACAATCCCCGAGAGTAATCATTGCATCGTTGTTGATTCTGTTGTAGTTTCCCGCAGATTTTTCTGCAAATTCACCGTCTTTGTTGCAGTCAATTCCTTCTGCAAGATATTTTTTCGCACATTCAGTAAATTCAGGACGGTTGAAATATTTGTCCAGCTGAACAAGCATGGAAGCAATTGCCCAACGATGGTTGGGTGTATGAAAACCGCCGTGAGTCATTCCTTCGGCACCGCGGACAATTATTGCCTGCATTTTGGCGCAGAGTTCGGGCTCAATATTGTGGGCGTGCAGGTATTCCCAGGAAGGAAGAAGCCGTTTTACGCAAAAAGCCGTGTCCGGTGCTGAGAAAAAGTTGCAGTCAATGTAATCAAAAAGTCCGTTTTCGTGCTGGACTCGTGCAACAAAATCCAGTGCAATGCTGATGCGGTTTTTTACATCCGGATCCTGATAGTAGCGGCTCTGATCATTGCAGTAAAGGGCGCACATGGTAGTAATGCGATAAATTGCGTGCTTTGCTTCTATAAGGCCGGTGCTCTGACGGAATCCGCCATAGTATTCGTGGGCAGGGTCAAGAATCTGCTCAAAAAATCCCTGTTCGGCGTATCTTTCGCTGTGACGTATGATCAGCTGATAGTGTTTTTTCATTTGTTTCTCCTATAATTATCTTCTCAAAGTTATTTTTTCAGAATAATTGTTTTGATTTCAAATGGTTTGAATTCCAAAGGAATTGCTCCGTTTTTGACCGGATTCCATTTTTTCGCTTCAGAATCAGATTCCGGTTCTTCAAGCATATTGGCTTCTGTCCAGCTTTTTGCAGAAAGACTTGTAGAAAGTGTGCACCGTCCGATTCCGCCATAGGATTCGTAAAGCCGCAGAACAATATTGCCTGATTCGTCTTCTGCTGTTTTGACGGTTTCAAGAACAATGCGGGGATTGTCCAAAGAAAAATAGGAAAAACTCCGGACAAGGCTAAAACGGGATTCGAACTGTGCACAATCTTCTGAATGCTCAAGATTTTTTTCTGCGACAGGCTGGTTCAGTTCGTAGCCGGCCTTTACAACACCGCTTTCTGCAAAGGAGCCTTTGTATGTGTAAAGGCTGTATGTAAAGTGCTGCAATCCCTGGTCAGCGTACATGTCCGGCACAAGGGCAGCTTTTAAAAGCGAAAGCCCGATCAGGTTTCCGCCGGGGATTTTGTCTGCGCTTACACCGTATTTGCAGTTGTTTAGAACTGCAGCTCCGTGTACACCGTCGTCCAAAGCGGTAAAATGCTGATTGCATGCTTCGTAGCGGTCCCGGTCATACTGACGGTTTTTGTGTGTGGAACGGCGCACATTTCCGAACTGGATTTCGCTGATTGATTCATCAGTTTGTACGGCAAGAGGAAATTCCGCTTTGAGGAACTTGTGTTTTTCTTTCCAGTCAATGGATGTCTCAAAATCAATCTGTCTTGAGCCACGGCGCAGAACGATGAACTGTGTCATTGAAGAATCGTGGATTTTTCGGACAACTTTAAGGCGGGCAATAAGTCCGGTACTTTGTTCCACAGTGATTTCCGCTTCTTCTGAAAGGGGAACTTCCGAATCACGGTACATTGGTGACAGTTCCCAGGCATCGTAAAAAGGCGTAACGTCTTTGTAAAGGCGGAGATTGTTGCAGGGACCGAGGGCAAATTCACAGGAAGATTCTTTGTCATAAACTGAAGAAAGCCGGCCGGCCTGATCAACTGCAATCCGGAGAAAGCCGTTTTCAAGAACAACGGAACAAAGGCCGTTTTCGTTCTGGACACAGCAGGAAACAGGAATTTTTTCAATTACATCATTGGATACATCATTTTGGTCGCAATCAGATGCTTCGGATTTGTCTGAGGCCGGTTCAGTTTCTGCGCTTTTTTCAAAAACAGAAATGCTGTAAGGCGGCAGAATGGTTTGTGCTTTCCGTTCCCAGCCCAATGTGTTGACTAGAACTGATTTGTCGGAAATGTCAGGAATCAGGGCAGAGAGATAGGCATCAAAAGCTTCTTCTGCAAGAGAACAGGCTTTTGCAAGGGTTTCTTCTGCTTCATCATGAACGCGTTTTATGGAAGTGCCTGACACAATGTCGTGGAATTGGGCAAAAAGGAGTCTGTCCCAGGCGTCATGAATTTTTTCGTCAGCAGCGGGGTTACGCAGATTGCTGAAGCATGCAATTCCCTGAAGGAATTCTGCATTGTGCAAAGCCTGTTCTGCACGGCGGGAAAGGGTCTTGGTCCGTGCCTGGGAAGTGAGTGAACCCCGGTGCCATGAAAGATAAAGTTCGCCGGTATAAACATTGTTTACGCACTGCTTTTGTTCCAGTTCCTGAAAAAACTGTGAGGGCTGCTGATATTTTGTGCGTGGAATGCCTTCAAGGTCAGAAACCCGGCGGACAACTTCCAGCATGTCTCTTGTGGGACCGCCGCCGCCATCACCGTATCCGAAGGGGAAAATCATTTCTTCAATGTTTTCCTTTTGAATGCGGTCATTGTTCCAGCGTTCCCAAATGGCTTTGGGCGTGATTACACAATTGTTTTTCTTGTAAATGTGAGAAAGAATCCGTGTGCCGTCAATTCCTTCCCACCAGAAATGATTGTAGGGGAACTGGTCGCATTCAGGATCAATCCGCAGTAATTTTTGGGTCGTAAAATAAGGGATTTCGCAGCCTTTGAGAATCTGCGGGAGCGCTCCTGAAAAGCCGAAGGAATCAGGAATCCAGGCAGTTTTTGGTTTTGTTCCGAATTCTTTGACAAACCATCTGCTGCCCCACAGAAACTGGCGGATCAGGGCTTCTCCGCAAGGAAGATTGGTATCGTTTTCTACCCAGTAGGCTCCGTCTGCAAAAATCTGTCCCTCTTCGGCAGCTTTTTTTATGCGCTTGTAAAGTGCAGGATGGTATTTTGCGGCCAGCTCAAGAAGATATGGTTCGCAGGCCAAAAACTGGAATTCCGGGTATTCGGCCATAAGGGAAAGCTGGGTGGAATAAGTGCGTCCAACTTTTCGCTTTGTTTCTTCAAGGGGCCAAAGCCACGCAAGATCAATGTGTGACTGCCCGAAAAGGCTCATTGTTGGAGCCGAAGTTCCGTTTGTTGCGGCCAAAGCAGGTGCAAGAATTTTTCTGGCTGCAACAATGCTCTGAGTCCGTTCCGGTTCAGGAAGTTCGTAATCTGCTGCAAGAGTAAAGTCTTTGAGTGCCTGGCCGACTTTTTGGGCGCGAAGGGATTTTTCGTCCAGAACACCGGCAAGGCTGTAAAGAACATTCAGATCCATTGCTGTCTGATACACTTCTTCGTTCCAGATTCCCCAGACACATTTACCGACTGCGGTCTGTTTTTCTGGCGGTTCGGGAACAGAAACTTCTCCCGCAGCGTAAGGGCCGCCGTTTTCAGGACGTATTCCGTGTCCGGCGTAAGTTTCCATGATGATTTCGTAGTTTTCAGTGCCTTTTGCACAGGTTGTGAGCGTAATGTACTTATGCTGTTTGTCTATAGCACCGGCTTCCTGTCCGTTCACATACACCAATGATTCGCCGCCGGCATCAGGAAAAAGGACAATCCGCTTTCCCAGAGCATTTTTGTTCAGAGCAACATTGAATTTGAACCAGCCGTATTCCCATTTTTTTCCCCATGAAAGTCCTTCAGGGGCATCCTGATAAGACAAAGCTTCTGCCTGTTCAAAAGACAGATGTTCCATGGTGGTGCAGAATTTCATGGGAACTGACTGTACCGGTGTGAAAAAGAATTTGGGAAGATATTCAACCCATATTTTGATGCGCTCATCCCATTGGCGGCCTAAAGTCATGAATTACTCCAAATTTTGTGCAGCTCAACTTCCAGTCTCCGGGGAATTTCTTCAGCAAGTGAATCCCAGGTTTTATAAAGGCAAGAATCAAGTTCTGCCTGATGAAAAGTCATTGAGGGCACAAAAGCAAAATGATTTTTTATGTAAGTTTTTACAGCCTGATTAAGTTCAGGATTACGGGGATCTGCTGCATGTCCGTTAAGTTTGACAGTTCCTTCAAACATTTGTGGAAGGTCAAAACCTGCTTCACCGGCAAGAGGACCGCATGACTGAATGAACCCCGGAATCAGCTCGAAAAGTCTGGGGTCAGCCATAAAGGCGTGTTTGCCGGGCTGCGCATAAACACGGATATGAGTGTTTTTATCACCAGATGTCAGAGCGTCATCCCCATTATCCAGTATGGGAAAATGCTTTGTCCACAGGTTAAGGTATTTTCCGTGGAAACTTCCTTCTGCGCCGCAAAGATCCCCTTTGGAATCAACGTAAACCCAGATGTGCTCCAGTTCGTAAAGATGCTGAATGTCATAGTCAAAGCTGTATGCGTATTCAATTGCAAATGCCGCACCTTGGGAAACCGGATCAATGGTACGCCGCCGGTCAACAGAACCGTGAAAAGAAGGACTTTTCCCCGCATTGTAAAAAACAGTGCAACCGATTCCCGTTATGGAGAAAGGTTCATTGTCGTCAACAAAAATGCGGGGCGCGTATTTAAGACACAATTCCCGTGAGGCGGTGTCCATTGAGGATGGTGTCATTTGGAAACTTCTGAATCAAGCCGTTCCAGAAGGGCAATCAGCTGGTCCTTGGTAGAAACAGTATAATCAGGTGTTTCTTCCTGATTTTTCGGCTTCATGTCGTAACGGGGCGACCAGTCATAGAGAATGGAAGTGATTCCGTAACGGTTTGCACCTACAACATCGCGGATCAGATTGTTTCCTATCATGACAACACGGTGCTTGTCTGCATCGGTAAGACCAAGAGCATCCATTGCAGTCTGAAACATGATTGCGGCGGGTTTTCTGTCAGGCAAAGCTTCACTGATGGCCCGGGCTGAAAAAACATGAGGAATTCCGTGTTCTTCATAAACGTTCTTGAAAGATTCCACTTCACCGTCAGCAACAAGGGCAAGAGTAAAACCGTTGTCGTAAAGGTACTGCAACAGTTCTTTTCCGCCGTCATGAAGTTCGGCATGTGTTACGATGCCGCGCTGGTCACGGATTTCTGTGGATTCATCAACAATGGTATCGCCGCTGTCAAAAAAAACAACAAGATTTCTTTTCATCAGTTTCCTCAAATCAGTCTGTTCAGTTTGTCTCGCGCTTCATTTTCTCTTCAGAAAATTCAACATGTTTTGCAAAGCCCTTAAGACGAAGTTCTTTTGCACGGTGACAGGCTACAAAATGTCCGTCGCCCATGTCCTGAAGATCCGGAGAAAGTTTTGTACAAGTGTCGGTACAGTAACGGCAGCGTTCGTGGAAATAGCAGCCGGAAGGCGGATTTGCAGGGTTGGGAATTTCTCCTTCAAGAGGAATCCGTTCCATTTTGAAGTCAGGATCAGCAACCGGAACCGCAGAAAGCAGAGCTTCTGTATAAGGATGCATGGGATGGGAGAAAATTTCATCGGTGGGCGCATACTCAACCATTTTTCCCAAATACATTACACCCACTTTGTTTGAAATATGCTCAACAACGGAAAGGTCATGACTGATGAAGATGTAAGTCAGGTTGAATTCTTTCTGCAAATCCTTAAGAAGATTGATGACCTGTGCCTGAATGGAAACGTCCAGTGCAGAAACTGCTTCGTCACAGACAACAACCTGTGGTGTCAGGACAAGAGCACGGGCAATTCCGATTCTCTGACGCTGACCGCCTGAAAAAGCGTGGGGATAGCGCTTGAGATACATAGGATTGAGCCCGGTTTTTTTTGCCATATCAATCACTTTGTTGTTGATGTCTTCCTTGCTGAGACCCATCAGTTTCTGGTTTGCAACAAGAGGTTCGGAAATGATGTCATAAACTGTCATTCGCGGGTCAAGAGATGCATAAGGATCCTGGAAAATCATCTGGATTTCACGGCGGATTTTTTTGATCTCCTTTTTGTCCAGATTGAGCCAGTCGTATTTTGTTCCGTCAGCAGCCTGATAAATCACTTCGCCTTTTGTGGCATCAATTCCACGTACGATACAACGGCCCAAAGTAGTTTTTCCGCATCCGGATTCGCCTACAATACCGACAGTTTCACCTTTTTCAATGGCAAAACTTACGTCTGTAACAGCTTTTACGCAAACTCCTTTGGAAGCGAATTCTTTGTACAGATGTTTTACTTCGAGAATCGGTTCAGCCATTATTTACCTCCAAAAAGCCAGCAGCTTGTGCTGTGTGTTCCGCCCAAAGACGTAAGTTCCGGGTTGGATTTGTTGCATTTTCCTTCAATGCGCTTGGTACAGCGGTCATAAAAACCGCAGCCGTCAGGAAGATTTAGGGCAAGAGGAACAGTTCCGTCAATTGAGAAAAGGCGTTCCTGTTTGGGACCGCCGATTTTATGCACTGAACCCATCAGTCCCTGTGTATAAGGATGAGCAGGTTTTTTGAACAGATCGCCGATGGAGGCCAGTTCCACAATTTTTCCCAGATACATTACGGCAACACGGTCACACATTGTGGCAACAGTTCCAAGATCGTGGGTAATGTAAAGAATGGAAGTACCGGTTTCCTTCTGCAGGGTTTTCATCAGTTCGAGAATCTGGGCCTGAATTGTTACGTCCAAAGCTGTTGTAGGTTCATCTGCAATAAGAAGATCGGGCTTGCAGACAAGAGCCATTGCAATAAGTGCGCGCTGAAGCATACCGCCTGAAAATTCGTGGGGATACTGGTCAAAGCGTTTTTCTGCATTGGCAATTCCCACTTTTTTCATCATGTCGATGGTGATTGCCTTTGCTTCGTCCTTGTTCTTTGTTATGTGAAGCAGAGTGCATTCGTTGATCTGGTTACCGATCGTGTACATGGGCGAAAAAGCAGCCATGGGTTCCTGAAAGATCATGGAAATGTGTTTTCCGCGGATTGCACGGATTTCTTTGCCGTTTTTGGGCAGCTTCAGAAGATCCAGGGGATTTCCGGAAGGATCATCTGAAGGGCGGAAGAGGATTTCTCCGCTGGGAGAACAATTTGCCGCATTGATTCCCAAAATTGCCTTGCTGGTAAGACTTTTACCGCATCCGGATTCGCCTACCAGACCGAGAGTCTCACCTTTTTTGATATCAAGGTTTACTCCGCGTACGGCAGTAAGAACACCTTCGTCGGTCTTGATGTTGATGTGCAGGTCTTTTATCTGAATAAGTGTGTCTTTATCCATTTGTTTATCCTTTTCAAACCGCTTATTTGTACGGGTCAGCGGCATCACGGAGTCCGTCGCCCAGGAAGTTGAAGGCAAGAACTGCAATGATTACAAAAAACAGGGGAATAAGTTTCCAGGGATACAGACCGATGTTCGTAATGTTCTGTGCTTCCTGAAGAAGAACGCCCCAGCTGGTTGCAGGAGAACGCATACCGAGACCCAGAAAGCTCATGGATGTTTCACCGATGATCATGCTGGGAATTCCCAAAGTCAGGCTTACAATCAGGTAGCCCAGAAATCCGGGTACCAGATGTTTGATGATGATTTTCATATCGCTTACACCGGCAAGACGGGCAGCCATTACAAAGTCTTCTTTTCGGAGAGAAATGAACTTTCCGCGGACGATGCGGGCCAATCCGGTCCATGAAATGAAGGACATGATGATTGTTATGTAAAGATAAACCTTTGTAATAGGAATGCTGGGCGGAATGGCGGCAGAAAGTGCCATCCAAAGAGGAATTGACGGGAATGAAGAAATAACTTCAATGATGCGCGAAATTGTGGTGTCAACCCAACCGCCGAAATAGCCGGCAAGTCCTCCCAAAAGGATTCCAAGTACAAAACTGATGGCAGTACCTACGAGGGGAATGCTCAAAGACACCTGACTGCCGATTACAAGACGTGAGAAAATATCGCGTCCCATGGAATCGGTTCCCATCAGGAAAATACGGCCGCCTTCCTCTGTTCCGAAAAGGTGGAGATTGCAGGGAATAAGTCCGAGAATCTTGTATTCGTCACCTTCTTTTCCCTGAACAAACCATTTGATTTTGTAGATGCTGTCTGTCTTTTCAACATATGTTTTCTGCAGATAAGTTTCAGACATGGGATTGCGGTCAACTTTTACTTCAAAACCATAAACAAAAAGTCCGTGGAATTTTCCCTCAGTATCCCACATGTGGATTTTTGTGGGACGCACGTCTTTGGATTTGCTGTCATACTGAGTAAGTCCCTGGGGAGCGATGAAGTTTCCGAAAATTGCAACCAGATACAGAAAGCCCAGAATAATCAGACTGACTTTTGCCAGCTTATGCTTTACCAGTTTGCGGCCCATCAGTTTCCACTGTGACGCCAGGAAATAGTCTTCTTCTTTTGATATTTTCTTTGCCATTTTCTAGCTCCTGTCAGAAAAACGGATTCTCGGATCAAGCCATGCCAGCATGATGTCTGAAAGAAGTGTTCCGATACAAACCAAAAATGCCAGAATGAAAAGGATTCCACCGGCAAGATACATGTCCTGGGCTTTAAGTGCTTTGTAAAGAACAGGACCCTGAATGGGAAGGTTCATGACGATTGCAGAAATTGTAGAACCGGTAAAAATTGATGACAAAGAACCTGCAAGACCTGAAACAACCGGGTTAAGTGCGGCGCGGACACAGTATTTGTAAGTAATGCGCTTTTCTGAAACACCTTTTGCCCGTGCAGTAAGTGTGTATTGCTTTGTAAGTTCGTCCAGCATCTGAGCGCGGACAGTGCGGATTACGCCGCAAGTTCCTGAAGTACCGATGACCACAACGGGAATGATCATTCGTTTGCAGAACTCGCCGAAGTACTGCATGCTGAATCCGTTCTGCAGCATTTCATCACTGAAGATTCCCAAAAGCGGGTCTCCTGTCCAGACAAAGGACAGATACATCAGAATAATGGCCAGCAGGAAGTTTGGCGTTGCCATTCCCAAAAAGCCGATTCCGCTGAAAATGTAGTCTCCGACTGAATACTGGTGCAAGGCACTGTAAATTCCGATGGGGATTGAAACCAGATAAGTAAACAGCATTGTTATCAGTGAGATGACAATGGTAAGGCCCATGTAGCGGTTGACGATTTCAAGAACAGGGCGTTCGTATTCAAAGGAATAACCCCATTCACCATGAAAAATTATATTGGAAATCCATTTGAAATACTGAACAATCCACGGCTGATCAAGCCCGTATTCATTGCGGAGCTGTTCAATAATCTCCTGGGTAACGATTTCACCTTCTTGCTGCATTGTCGTGATATAGCTTGAAAGCGCATCACCGGGCGGTAACTGAATGATAAAAAAGCATGCGACGGACATGATAAAAATTGTCGGAATCATCAGAAGAATGCGCTTCCCTATGTATTTGAGCATGCCGACCCCCTTAAATAGATTTTTTCCAAAAAACTTTGATGTTTTTATGATTTTTTACACGGAGTGAGCTCCGATGCCCTTCAGCAACAAAGGGCACCGAAGTTTCAGCCGATCGGGTCCGCCACAGCCGGCAGACCCGAATCACTGAATCAGTTCTTGAAATAAGCGTTTTCGATGTGAGCAATACCCAGATCGCGGAACTCTTCACAGAAAATCAGGTTGGAACCGATGTTCTGGAGTTTTGCGTTCTTGATGATAAGTGTAGGTGATGCTGCACAGTATGCAATTTCCCAAATGTTTTCCTGATGAAGTTTCAGGATTTCTTTTGCATAGGGAACATAATCAGGTGAAACCTTTGCTTTGTTGTACAGTTCAATCAGTTTTGCAACATCGCCTTCGGGTTTAACACCGGAAGCACCGTTTGTTGCTGTGTATTCACCATAAGCACCTGCCCATGCTGAGTAGATTCCCAGAGGAATGATTCCGTTGGGGCGCAGAATGGGGTTTGAAGCATTGATTGCATTGAGCGGTCCAAGAAGAACTTCGTGATCGTTTGCATTGCAGATTTCAGTCATAAGGTCGCGGGCATAAACTTTTTCAGTTGTTTTGATGCCTACAGCACCCCAGTATTTTGCAAGAAGCTCAGCCATTTTTTCTGTTGTAGAAACATCGTCAATGTCTGTTACCTGAATGTTGATTACGAACTCTGAACCGTCAGCAAATGTGCGGTATCCGTTCTTGTCTTTCTTGCTGAGTCCGATGGAGTCGAGCAGTTTGTTCGCTTTTGCAGGATCGTAATCAGTCCATTTGTTTGTCCATTCTGAAGAGTATCCCAGAAGTCCTTCCGGAACAGCAGACTGAGAAGGAGCACCGAATCCGTCAGTAATCAGTTCTGAAACTTCTTCGCGGTCAACAGAGATAGACATTGCTTCGCGGAATTCTTTCTTCTGGAAGATTTCGCGGTAGCGCAGGTCTTTGATTGTCTGGTTGAAGTGAACTACAGTTGCTTTTGTTGCCCAGCTTGTTGTTGCCCATGTGTAAAGTTCGTATCCGCCTTTTTCAGCATTTGCTTTGAGAAGAGCGTAGTCACCCAGACCCATTGCGGCAAAGTCTACATCACCGGCCAGTGCGCGGAGTTTTGACTGTTCTGCATCAGCAATTTTGAAGAACTGGAGCTGGTTTACATAAGGAAGCTGTTTTCCTTCATCATCAACCTTCCAGTAGTAGGGGTTGCGGCTGTATGTATGAAGTTCGCTGTTGATGTCGTTGTCAGCAACCCAAGGGCGCAGTGTGGGGCGTCCGGGAATTTCCCAGTAGTAGTAACCGTAAGCTTTTCCCATTGCTTTTGCATCTGAATAGCCGAGTGCTTTTGCGCTTGCATCAGAATCTGCCATCAGAGGTTCAATGAAGTGTTTGGGAGCAAAGAACCATTTGCTGTCGTTTGAAAGGCTTTCAAGGAATGTAACGTTGGGGTCAACGAATGTTACGCGGACTGTGTAGTCATCAACTTTTTCAACAGTACAGGGAGTTTTTACACCTGTTTCTGTGTTTGTTGAATAGAAGCAGTCATAAAGTGATTTTCCGAACCACTTTGTAAGACACATGTCATTATAATAGAAGACAACGTCGTCTGCTGTGAAAGGAACACCGTCAGACCATTTCATGCCTTTGCGCAGATAAATTGTATAAACGCGGCAGTCGTCACTGATTGAATAATCTTTTGCAACGTTGGGTTCAATTGTTCCGTCAAGTTTGAAGCGGAACATGGGTTCTTCCATGAGTTTTCCGATTGTCCAGCGGCTTCCTGAACCGTTGGATACGAACTTCATGTTTCCGCCGTAAGTACCGGTTGATTCCATGTTTGAAACAAGAACATTGTTTGCATCAGGGATGCGCTGTTCCAGTGGCGGCAGTTCTCCGGCAGCAACTTTTGCAGCCAGTTCCGGAGCTTCTTTAACAACAACTGTAGAAACTGTTTTTGCATTTGTTGTTGTTGTTTTTGCTTCTGATTTTCCGCCTGCAAAAACCAGTCCGCAAGCCAGAACCGTAAGAATAACGGTCAAAGCAATCTTTTTCATTTTTTCCTCCTAAAATTACTATCTCAAAAAACGCGCTGACAACGCGAATTTTTGTAGTTCCATATGTTGACAGGCACTTGCCTGAAAACGACTTTTTTGTTCCTGCTCTATTTTTCCAGCTTCAGCATTTCAAGCAGGAAAAGCATTGCAAGAGCCTGTCCGTAAGGCATGGATCTGATGGGAATCTGCTTGTAGAAATCTTTTGTTTCTCTTCCCATGGGCGTTCCGTAAGAAACCTGATTTACTACGCCATCCTGATCAATGCAGTCCAACACAGATTCAAGAGCTTTTTCCGCGCATCTGCTGTACTCCGGTTCAAGAAGTCCCATACTGATTCCGCGGAGAATTCCGTAACCGATTCCGCAGGTTGCTGAAGCTTCCTTATACGAAGAAGCATCGTCCAGCAATGTGTGCCACATTCCGTCTTCAGCCTGCAGATGAGAAAGCGTTTCCACCTGTGTCTCAAGCAGCCCCTGAAGATAACGTCTGTCCGCTTCTCCACAATTTACTATTGAGAGAAACTCCGGAATTGCAGCAGTAATCCAGCTGTTTCCGCGTCCCCAGAAGGCGCCGGCAAAATTGTTCATCTGTCCGAAAGTCCAGCCGTGGTACCAGAGACCGGTTTTTCTGTCTGCAAGATATTTCGCATGAATCAGAAACTGGTACAAAGCTTCATCAGTGTATTTTGCATTTCCAAGAATCCGTCCCATGTTTGCAAGAAAAAGCACTGTCATGAACAGTGTGTCGTCCCAAAGTTCACCTTCATTGATGGAGTCGGAGGTAATGTGCTGGAACCCGCCTTCCTTTGTCCGCGGAAAAGATTCCATTATCCAGGAAGCCCATTCTTTGCAGACGTTCATGTAAGCATCGTTATGGGTATATTCAGCCAGAAAAGAAAGGGGCAGAAGCGGCGCAACAGTATTCACGTTTTTTGCAGGAAGCCCGATTTCAAGCTGACGGTCATAATAAGAAACCAGCAGATCCAGATACTGAGAGTTCCCGGTGAATTCAAAGTAGCGCCAGAATCCGTACAGTCCTACGCCCTGTGTCCATTCCCAGAACTGATATTTTTTGATTTCCTCTTCAGGAAATCCTTTTTTGCGCATGTTTTCCATGAAGGTTGTGTCTTCTTCATACAGAACCTTCCGGAAGCTCACGGCGAGCCGGTCAAATGTTTTTATAATTTTTTCTTTCGTTTCCATGCTCATGAATTCAGCATAGGGGTGAAAAAATCAGCCGACAATGCAATTTTTGCTTAGTTTTCACAAAAAACATTGCATATTTTGCGTTTTTGAAGAAAAACTGGAAAAAAATGTTACAAAGCCTTCCAAAAATAACCGGAAAAGAATCTGAAAAAAAATTACCGGCAAAGAAAAAAATCAACTTTTTGCCCATAAAAAAATCAACTTTCAAAAAAAAGCCCTTTGACTGACAGGTTTCTGAACATCAGCGGACAAAAAAACTTCAACAAAAGTTCATAAAAAAACTCATGTACTTATGGACTTTTCAATACTATTCTGACAATGTCCTCCGACAGAGGGAGAATTAATTTTTGAGACGGGAATCCGTCAACTACTTAAAGGAGAAAGATTATGAAAAAAATCTTGGCAACACTCTTGGTTGCTCTCTTGGCATTCAGCGCATTCGCTGGTGGAAAAAAGGAAGCTGCTCCTGCAGCTGCTGCAAAATCTGACCTGATCAAAGTTGGTATCATCAACAACGACCCCAACGAATCAGGATACCGCTCTGCAAACGTTGATGACCTGAAGAAAACATTCACAAAAGAAAACGGTTATGAACCACAGTTCGCATACAGCTTGATTAACGATGAGCAGATTGCTGCTGCACAGAAAATGATTCAGGACGAAGTAGACTACCTGCTGCTTTCAGCTGCTGCTACAACAGGTTGGGACTCAGTTCTTAAAGATGCAAAAGCTGCCGGAATCCAGGTAATCCTGTTCGACCGCACAATCGATGCAGATCCTTCTCTCTATGCTGCTTCTGTCGTTTCTGACATGGCAAAAGAAGGCCAGACAGCTGTTGATTGGCTGAAAGCTCAGAACCTTGCTGAATACAAAGTAATCCATATCCAGGGTGCTATGGGTACAGCTGCTCAGATCGGACGCACAGCTGCTCTCGATGTTGAAGTTGCTAAAAATGCTAACTGGACAATGGTAACACAGCAGACAGCTACATGGAACGCAGAAAACGCACAGCAGATTGTACAGGCTGTTATCGACTCAGGAAAAGAATTCAACGTAATCTACGCTGAAAACGACGATATGGCTAAAGGTGCTGTAGCAGCTCTGGACAAAGCAAACATCTCTCACGGTGTTGGAAAAGACGTTATCGTAATGGGATTCGACTGCAACAAATGGGCTCTCGAAGAACTGCTCAAAGGTAACTGGAACTACGATGGTCAGTGTAACCCCTTCCAGTCATCATACATTGTTGACATAATCAAAACACTTGAATCCGGAAAAGCACCTGCTCAGAAAACAATCATCATGGATGAAAAAGGTTTCGACGCAGCAAAAATCACACAGGCTGATGTTGACACATACGGAATCTAAGGTTTGATACCTGGATAACTGATAAACGCGGGATCGATTCTAACTGGTCCCGCGTTTTTTTTTCAAACTAAATAAAAAACCGGAGGCGAATCCATGCAAGAAGATATTGTTTTGAAGATGCGTGGCATATCCAAGTTTTTCCCCGGCGTAAAAGCGTTGGAAGACGTTGATTTCACTCTGCGCAAGGGCGAAATCCATGCTCTCATGGGAGAAAACGGTGCCGGCAAGTCCACGCTGATTAAAGTTCTGACCGGCGTTTATCAGAAAGACGAAGGCGAGGTTTATGTCGGCGAAAGCGACAAACCCATACTTATAAAATCACCACAGGATGCACAGAACAGCGGTATCAGTACTGTGTATCAGGAAATTACACTCTGTCATAACCTTACTGTTGCTGAAAACATGTATATCGGCCGCACAAAGGGTGCCGGAGTAAATTGGAAGCAGATGAACGAAAAGGCGGGAAAAATCCTTGAATCATTGGGAATTCCCGCACAGCCTACACAGCAGCTTTCAAGCTGTTCAATCGCTGTTCAGCAGATGGTTGCCATTGCCCGCGCTGTGGACATGGAATGCAAGATTCTGATTCTTGACGAGCCCACATCTTCTTTGGACGATCAGGAAGTTCAGAAGCTGTTCAAACTGATGCTGGACCTTAAGAAAAAAGGTGTAGGAATCATTTTCGTAACACACTTCCTTGAGCAGGTTTATGAAGTCTGTGACCGCATTACTGTTCTCCGTGACGGAAAACTGGTTGGCGAATATGTTATTGAAGATCTGCCCCGCGTTCAGCTTGTTTCCAAAATGCTCGGAAAAGACCTGGACGAAATGGCCAGCCTGAAAGCTTCTCATGAAGTAGTCGTACACAGTGAAGACGAAGTTCCTGTTTATGAAGGTGAAGGTCTTCAGAGTACAAGCGGAATCCGTCCTTTTGACTTCAAGATTTATAAAGGTGAAGTCAACGGATTTACCGGACTTCTGGGATCAGGACGCAGTGAATGTGTCCGTACGATTTATGGTGCAGACCGGGTTCTGAGCGGAAAAGTCAAAATCAACGGAAAAGAAGTTTCCATCAAGAAGCCTATTGATGCAATGAAAAACGGAATCAGCTATCTTGCTGAAGACCGCAAGCGTGACGGTATCATCGGTGATCTTTCCGTACGTGAGAATATCATTCTTGCACTGCAGGTTCTCAGAGGTGCCTTCAGACCGATTTCCCGTGCTCAGGCAGAAGCTTTTGCTGACGAATACATCAAGCTGCTTGAAGTTAAGACAGCATCACGTGAAACACCGATCAAATCACTTTCCGGCGGTAACCAGCAGAAAGTAATTCTGGGACGCTGGCTCCTTTCAAATCCCCAGTATCTTATTCTGGATGAGCCTACTCGCGGTATTGATATCGGTACAAAGATCGAGATTCAGGAACTGGTACTCAAACTGGCAAAAGAAGGAAAAAGCATTACATTCATTTCTTCTGAAATTGACGAAATGCTCCGTACATGTTCCCGCCTGGTTGTTTTGCGCGACCTTAAGGTTGTCGGCGAACTGAACGGTGAAGACCTTAACCAGAAAAAGATCATGGAAACCATTGCGGGAGGAGAAAAATGAGCAAGGTAAAAACAAAAGGCGGACTTTCTGCCATTTTAAGAAATCAGATGTTTATTCCCCTTGCAGCTCTGGCAATTCTTGTCATATTCAACTTGATTGCAGATCCTTCTTTCTTCAAGATTACGCTGGGATTAAACAGTGACGGAAATCCTGTTTTTTCAGGTTATCTGATCACGATTCTGGACAATGCATCAGAGCTGGTAATTCTTGCAATCGGTATGACGCTGGTAACTTCTGCTTCCGGCGGACAGGATATTTCTGTAGGTGCAACAATCGCCATTGCAGGTTCTGTAATCCTCCGCGTTCTTTGCGGCAATGCGGGGTTCCGTCCTGAAACAATGCAGCACACGGTTTTCCTGGCATTCATTGTTGCGGCCTTGGTAAGTATGGCCTTCGGTGCCTTCAACGGTGCTCTGGTTGCTTACTTCAAAATCCAGCCTATGGTTGCAACACTGATCATGTTTACTGCAGGACGCTCAATTGCTGCATGGATCAATCAGAACAAGCTTCCTATCATCAATGATGTTGAATTCGGATACTTCGGAAACTTTATTCCCGGAATCCCGATTCCGACACCTGTATTCATTGCAATAATCTGTATGGGTGTTGCATGGCTTGCTCTCAAGTTCACGACAATCGGCCTTTATTCACAGGCTGTAGGTATCAACAGTGCTTCTTCACGGCTCAACGGTATCAATCCTGAACTGATCAAGTTCATCACCTACGTAATCATGGGTCTTTGTGTTGCAGTTGCCGGCCTTATCAAAGTAAGCCGTATCTCAACAATCAACTACTCAGTTATTGCAAAGGATATTGAAATGGACGCCATTCTTGCAGTTGCTCTCGGTGGTAACGCGCTCAGCGGCGGTAAATTCAACATGTGGGCTTCTGTTCTCGGTGCATACGTCATCCAGTTCCTGACCACAACACTGTACAAGTTCAATGTTCTTTCTACAGCTCTTCCGGCATATAAAGCAGTAGTCGTCATCATTCTGGTTGTTCTTTCTGCTCCGGTTGTACGTGAAAAACTGAACAATCTTTCCAAAAAGAAAACTGCAAAAGCAAAGGAGGTAAAATAAGATGAAACAGCTTGGTAAAAAAAGAGTCGCTTTATCTGATTCAAACCTGCTTCTTCTGATTACAATTTCCGTTTTTGTGGTCATGTATCTGGTTGCCGTCATATTTTTGGGTGCCGGTTTCCGCAAACCTCAGCAGTTCCTGAACATGTTCAACGAAAATGCTGCGCTGATCATTCTTTCCTGTGCTTTGAGTCTTGTTATGATTACCGGCGGTATCGATATTTCAGTCGGTACAATGACAGCACTTGTCTGCATGAGTTGTGCAGTAAACCTTGACATGAAAGGCGGAAACATTTTCTCCGCAATCATGATTGCTCTGATGATCGGTGTGCTTTTCGGTCTGGTACAGGGCTATCTGGTTGCTTATCTTGAAATCCAGCCCTTTATCGTTACTCTTGCAGGTATGTTCTTTGCAAAAGGTATGACGACAATCGTAAATGCCACACAGTTCAATGTAACAAATCCTGCTCTTGTTGCCCTTAAGGACACACGTATTTATATTCCTTTCCTCGGATCTTACAACAAGAAGGGAATATTCATGCCCGCATACATGGAAATCGGTGTTATTGTTGCACTGGTTGTCGTCCTTGTGCTGTTCATCGTTCTCCGCTGGACAAAACTGGGACGCAACTTCTATGCAGTCGGTGGAAATGTTCAGAGTGCAAACATGCTGGGTATCAACGTAAAACGCACAAAGTTCCTGGCTCATATCATCTGTTCTGTGCTTGCAGCAATCGGTGGATGGGTGTACTTCATGCACGTTGGTTCCGGTTCTCCGTCACACGCAAGCGGTGCAGAAATGAACGCCATTGCTTCGTCAATCATCGGCGGTACAATGCTTACCGGTGGTGTGGGTAACATTGCGGGAACACTTTTCGGTGTTCTGTCACTCAGTACAATCAAGAACATTGTTACATCTTTGGGTCTTGATGATGCCTGGTGGACAAACATCACTGTTGCTGCAATGATCTGTATCTTCCTCCTGGTACAGAGTGTTGTTCTTTCACGCAAGGCAAAGCAGAAAGCATAAAAGATTGGGGCTGTCCGAGAAGTTGCTGATTGAACAGCTCCAAAACTTTGGAAACGGTGGAGTCAGGGTCCTGAAAAACAGGTTGGCTCCACATGTTGACTACTTTGCTGCAAGCATGTTATCGTGTTGCCACTGTGTTAAGCAGTCAGTGTTTGCTGGCGTTTTTGCAGTATGTGCGTGCAGACAGATCTGAACGTAAAAAAATCTTCAATCAGATACCGGACGGGTCTGATTTTTTTTTACCCCGAGGAATTTTATGTCTTTTCTTGAATTGCTTCTTATCGGCGTGGGACTTTCCATGGATGCTTTTGCAGTAAGTATCTGCAAAGGCCTTTCAATGAAGAAAGTGAATTACACCCACGGACTGATTATTGCGCTTTTTTTCGGCGGTTTTCAGGCTCTGATGCCGCTGATCGGATGGCTTTTGGGAACAAGTTTTGCAGTTTATATTTCAGCATTCGATCATTGGATAGCATTTGTCCTGCTGGCATTTATCGGTGGAAAAATGGCCATCGAAAGTTTCAAAAAGGATGATGAAGACGAAGCAAAACAGGAAGACGGGAAACTGGATATAAAGGAACTTTTTGTCCTTGCGGTTGCAACAAGCATTGATGCGCTTGCAGTAGGCATTTCTTTTGCCTGTCTGCAGGTGTCAATCTGGTCTTCCATTGCAATCATAGGAATAACAACTTTTGTCATTTCTTTGGGCGGAGTTGTAATAGGAAACAAATTCGGTTCCAAATACAAGAACAAGGCAGAGCTTGCAGGCGGTCTGATTCTTGTGGGAATCGGAATCAAAATACTTGCAGAACATCTTTTGGGAAAATCATGATGGCAGAAAATGATTTGTTGAGACAGGGACTGGAAAAATTGGGCTTTGCTGCGCCTGAACTGGAAAACCTTGCAAAAAAACTTGAAGCTTATTGCCATGAGCTGGAGCTGTTCAACAGCGCTTATGATCTTGTGGGCGCTGACACTCATGATGATGTGGTTGTGCGTCATATTCTGGACAGCGTTTCTGCAGTTTCTGAACTGCGCAAAAGACTGGAACCGGTTTTTGCTTCGGGAGCAGTGCCTTTGGTTGCAGACATCGGTACAGGCGGCGGGCTGCCGGGAATCCCTCTGGCACTTGCCATGCCTGATGTGAACTTCATGCTTGTTGAACGAATGAGCCGGCGCTGTCTTTTTCTGGAAAACTGCAAGGCTGTTCTTGGTCTTGAAAATGTTCAGATTCAGTGCGAACAGGCCGAGCGGGTGGCACTTGCAAGTTTTGATGCGGCCGTATTCCGTGCTTTCCGTCCGTTGGACAAAAAGATGACAAAAGTTCTGCTGCGTGTTGTAAAGCCGGGCGGATTTCTTGCCGCATACAAAGCCAGACTTGACAAAATCACTGAAGAAATGGAAGCAATAAAAGATCAGGTTCCTGAATATCAGGTGGTTCCGCTGAATGTTCCGTTTCTTACGGATGACGGCGCATACAGCCGCAATCTGGTTGTAATCAGCAAATAAATATTCTCGTTTTCATTGTCCAAGGGGCCGGTCAGTTCTGAATTCATGGCGGATAAAAAGCCAGGCCAAAGCATCCAGCAGAATTACGAAGAGGATGAAAGAAACAGGGCTTGCCTGTCCGCTGGGTGAAAGCAGAAAATCGTAAATCCCGTGAATGCAGACCGGAACTGCGACAGAAAGCAGAAGGAAAAGACCGCACAATAGTTTTGATCCGCGCAAATCCCAATGTTTTGCCCTGGCCAGAAAAAAGCCCATGAAGACTGCAAAAGCGGTGTGTCCGGGAATGGAAAAAAGTGCACGTCCGATGGAAACAGAAGTTCCGAAGCGGAGGACATAAAGGATGTTTTCAAGACCGGCAAAACCCAGTGAGGCGGCGGCAGCATAAACAATTCCGTCATAGCGGTAGTCAAAGTCTCTGATTTTCCAGATATAAACCATCAGAACAAGCCATTTTGTCAGTTCTTCAACAAGTGCAATGCCCAGAAAGTTGCTGTACAGATCGAAGGTCATTCCAGAAGCAGAACCTGTGTACTGAACGATCAGCCGGTTTGCGAAACTTTCTGCAGGAATGTCCAGAAGACTGAAAAGTCCGCCTAATGCAAATACTCTGATCAATACAGTCAAAGGTTCCCGTTCAACTTTGTCTTTGCTGTAAACGTAATAAAGCAGAACAAAAACTGGCAGAAGGGCAGGAAGAAGAATGAAGTAAAAAATCGGTTTCATGCTCAATACTCCGGTTCTTTGAAAATCGGACCACGGATCCGTTTGATTTTTTGTGTTCTTGCAATGAGAAAGTGTTTTTCTTCGCCATTGTCAGCCATTTTTGCCAAAAGGATGGCTTCTCCGTTTTCTTTGCTGATGGAAATCGGGTTAACAAGATAAAGAACTCCGTCAATGGTTACTTCCAGAAGACTTTGTGATGCAAGCGCATGCTCAACTACATGGATTTTTCCCAAATAATCCATTCCCGAAGCTTCAGTTTTTTCAGGGCGTACCGAATCAGGCCGGAGTTGGGCAGGAGTAACAATTACTTTTCTGTCGATTCTGGATTTCAGTTCATTGCGCTGTTCTTCATTCAGTTCCATGTTCTCCAGGACAGACATCATTTCCTGTTTGAAAGCATCCGCTTCTTCCGGTGAAAGAATCTTTTGTCCGGAAAGTTCGGCGGGTTTGCTCTGAGCATCAAAGGAAATCCTGTTTTCAAGGCGGAGAGCAGGCAATGGTAATGAAACGGCAGGTTCTGAAACAGTTTTGACACTACCGATAAAATCAAGGCCGCTTTCTGCAATTACCTGATTTGCCGTGGCATCGTCAGAAAAGTTCAGAAGATAAATCCCTTCAGCCAGAGTTTTAAAAAGATAAGGCGCGAGGACTGTGCTTTTTTCCACAAGAACCTGTTTTTCCGGTGAAACGGAAAGCACGTAGCCTTTGAACAATGTTCCGGATGAAAAACTTTGGAACCAGTCTTCTACAGAAAAAGTCAGATTCTGAGGCATTGCATGACAGAGTGTGTGCTCAATTCCTGCAAGAAGATTTTCCGGTGTTTCGCCAAAACCGAAAGCCCGAAGAACCGCTTTTTTTGTTACGGACATCTGCAGAACCTGATCCAGTTTTTCAGGAACTGCACAAAGACAATAAGGCATCAGGTCTGAAAAAGCAGATCCTGGAAGAACAGTAACTGTAAGTGCGCTGTCAATGCTGCAGATTCCAGGTCTGTCTGATGAAGTCAGGCTCCGTTTTGCACTGACAGAAATGTTTTCCGCTGCAAACACCGGATGGGCGCGATAAACAGTTTTTCCGGAAGAATCGGTTCCCACTGTCTGCAGAAGACCAAGTGTAACTGCGCTTTCCAAGTACGGAAGCACCGCATTTGAAAGCTGGGCCAGAACCGGATCTTCTGTCAGACTTGAAAAACTTTCTTCTGTGTTTTTGCGCAAAATGGCTGCAAAACGGGATTCTCCCCGAATGCCGAAATCAGCAGACACAGTTTTTTCACGAAGAAAGCATGCAACGCGGCTGAGTATGGAAAGGGTAAAACCTGAATCGGGAATCATTGCAAGAACATTGAAAAGAAGCTGAGACTGTTTCTGCAGTTCTGCAAAGGGAAAATGGGCACAGGCGGCAACTGCAATGTATGCGTATTGAACAGGTTCCGCAAGAAGTGCAAAATTTTTGAGACGGGGCAACTGAAGAGAAAGTTTTCCTTCAGTCTGTGAAAAAACATTCAGATTGATGAGCCCGCGGTAAAGTGCTCTGATCAAGTTTTCCGGATAATCGGGAAAAACAAGGGGGAGGGCAGCTTCTATGCGCTTTTTGAATGATCCGTCTGCTTTGAAAAGATCAGGATTTTCCAATGCAAAAGAAATCGCTGCTGTCAGAAGACCGGGATTAAGATCAGGGGATTTTTTTTGCTGTGAAAAAATATCCACTTTCTGTTTTTCTTGCGAAGCCGGCGGAAAAAGCCGTTCCTGATTCAGCAGTGGCGCAACAGTTTCTGCCAGATGCGGATTGATTCCGTACAAAACCCGGTTTGTTCCGTTGCCCTGATACTGAAAAAGCACAAGCCGTTCTTCAAGGCTCATGAGTTTTTCATAAAGTTCTGCATAGGTCCAGGTTTCGGAAAACAGTTTTGCAAGAACATTAAGAGTCGGTTCCGGCAATAAATCTACAGCGGTAAGAATTTCCAGTTCTTCTTCGGACAAAAGCCGGACAATCAGTTTTTTGTTCTGTTCCTTGCGCAGAAAAACGCTGAGTTCTTCAATCAGTTTCTGTTTGTTGTACGGAGTTTTGATTTCTCCCAAGTACATGCGCATCATGTCGAAAAAATGATGATCACTCATTGTGGACAAAGATTCGCGCCATTCCAAAATATTCTTTACCATTAAGCCCACCGTTATCCGTTCATAGGAGCATCAAGATAATCAGGCATTTCATCAAGACTTTTGATCAGTCTGTATGAATAACCTTGTTCAGCAAGGAATTTCTGCCGGTTTGCTCCGAATTCTTCTTCAACTGTACCACGGGAAATGATTGTGAAAAAACGGGCTGTCCGTTCTTTGGGTCGAAGAAGACGGCCAAGACGCTGTGCTTCTTCCTGCCGGCTTCCGTATGCGCCCGAAACTTCAATTGCCATGGATGCGTCGGGAAGATCGATTGCAAAGTTTGCAACTTTGGAGACTACGAGAACACGGATTTCGCCTGTCCGGAACTGTTTGTAAATTACGTCACGGTCTTCGTTTTTTGTTTTGCCGGTAATGATCGGGGCGCCCAAAAGCTCTGCAATCTGGTGCAGCTGATCCAAATACTGTCCGATGACAAGTATTTTATCATTTGTGTAACGGTCAACAAGTTGTTTGACAGCATTGATTTTTTCGGGGTTTTCGCAGGCTACTCTGTGTTTGAGCCGCGTTGTCGCAACAGCATATTCCAATTCCTGTTCCGGAGGCATGTCAAGTCTCCATTCAATGCATTCCGCATCAGCAATCCATCCGCTGCTTTCCAGATCTTTCCAGGGCACATCGTAGCGCTTTGGACCAACCAGACTGAAAACCGAACCTTCAAGTCCGTCTTCACGCACCAAAGTTGCAGTAAGCCCCACACGTCGTACAGCCTGGACTTCAGCAGTGACACGGAAAACAGGTGCCGGAAGCATGTGAACTTCGTCATAAATGATCAGACCCCAGTTGCGCTGTGAAAAAACCTGAAAATGGGGATAAGGTCCTTCTTTTTCGGGCCGCCATGTAAGAATCTGATAAGTTGCAACAGTAACCGGCTTAATTTCCTTGTTTTCTCCGGAATACTCCGCAATGTCATCACGGGTAAGATTTGTTTTGTCCAGAAGTTCGTCAATCCACTGATGAACTGCTGTAATGTTGGTAGTAATAATAAGCGTGCTGGTTTTGAGGGCATCCATTACTGTCATGCCGACAACAGTTTTTCCGGCTCCACAGGGCAGAACGATTGTTCCGAATCCTGTTCCGGGTCCCCGGTCTCCAATAAGAGCAGCAGCAGCCTCTCTCTGATAATTTCTGATTGAAAGTGTCTTTCCGGCCAATGTTTCGCTACGGAGGGAAACTTCGAGGGGCTCGCCGTCTTTCAGCGGAACCAGGTCTTTTACAGGCCAGCCCAATTTGAGCAGCTCTTCTTTGACTGTTCCCCGGTCAACAAGCTGAAGTCTGAAAACAAAATCATATCCGCTGACACTGGTAAGCGGTGTCAGGTATTTTCTCATGGAACGGGATGCTTCAATTTCACGGTAAACGGCTGCAGTGTTTGTTGCCAGAAGCAGGGATTTTGGTGTTGTCTGAACCGGTTCTTGTGTCTGTGCCGCATCTGCCTGGTCCGCTTCATCAAAAGGATTGGGAATCAGAAACAGTTTTCCGAAGCGCATTCCGACTTCTTTTATCCAGCTGCTCACAACCTGTGGAACATCATAGCGGGCATATTTTTCAAGAACAGCAATGGCATCTTCGCTTGAAAAACCTGCACTGGCGGCATTCCACAAAGAAAGTGGCGTAAGTTTGTAAGTGTGAAGGTGCTCCGGGGATTTTTCCAGTTCTGCAAAGGGAATGAGGGCATTGCGGCATTCTTCTGCAGCAGGAGCATGAACATCGAGAAGAATTGTTTTGTCACTTTGGATGATCAGTGGATTCAGTACTTGCATAAACTGCAATTTTATCGTAAGTGAGGACAACGGGCAACAGCAAAAAAAAACCGGCCCAAATCAGAGCCGGTGCTTTTTGACGAAAGAATCAGAATCAGTCTTTTGCAATCAGTGAAAAAACCCGGTCCAAATCATCTTTGTTGTAATATTCAATCTGAACAGTGCCTTTTTCCAAATCACCTTTGATTGCAACTTTAGTGCCAAGAATTTCAATGAGCCGTTCTTCAAGATGAACAAGATTCGGATCCCGTTTTTCAGCAGGTTTTGAATCAATTTTGGGGGCGGACCCTTTGCTGCCGGAAGCCTTTGCCGGATCAGCACCGTTGCCGTTCAGTTCAAGTGCCAGGCGTTCAGCTTCACGTACAGACAGGTTCTGCCCGATAATGCGGCCGAAAAGCATTCTCATGTCGGTGGAATCTGAAACACTCAGAAGCGCACGTGCATGGCCGGCAGAAATTTCACCGGATGAAAGGGCATTCTGCATGTCTTCCGGCAGTTTGAGAAGACGGAGCGCATTGGCAACTGTGGACCGGTTCTTACCAACACGGCGGGCAACTTCATCCTGGGTAACGCCTGTCATTTCCATCAGTTTTTTGTAAGCCAGAGCTTCTTCCAAAGGATTCAGGTTTTCGCGCTGAATATTCTCTATAAGTGCAACTTCAAGCTTTTTTTCTTCTGAAAACTTCTGTATGCGGACCGGAATCTTTGTGAGTCCGGCAAGTTTAGCAGCGCGGGTTCTCCGTTCACCTGCAATGATATAATATTTGCCGTTTTCGCCTTCTTCCACAAGAACCGGCTGAATGATTCCATGTTCTTTGATGGAAGCAGAAAGTTCGTTCAATGCTTCTTCATCAAACTCAGTGCGGGGCTGGTGGGGATTAGGAACAAGTTTGTCAACTTCAAGAAAAAAATCGCCGGAAGGAGAAGCCTGAACACCAGAAGCAGTTTCTGCTGTTATGCCGGCATTTCCTGCAACTACACGGGAAACATTCACACCGCCGTCATTCAGCAGTGCACCAAGACCTTTTCCAAGGCCGCCTACAGTTTTAGCCACGGGCAATCACCTCTTTTGCAAGGCTGTGATAAGCGCGGGCACCGAGACATGTTGCGTCATATTTGCAGATGGGCAGTCCGTGAGAAGGTGCTTCAGAAAGACGGACGTTGCGCGGAATGATCGTATTGAATACAGCGTCATTGAAATAAGTTTTGACCTGATGGACAACATCCTGTGCAAGACGTGTGCGGGAATCAAACATTGTAAAGAAAATTCCGCCGATTGTAAGATTCGGGTTGATGGATTTCTGAACTTTTTCTACGGTCTGAAGCAGAAGCGAAACACCTTCCAGTGCAAAATATTCGCACTGCATGGGAATAAGCACTGCATCTGCTGCGGCAAGTCCGTTAAGCGTAAGAACACCCAAAGATGGCGGGCAGTCAATGAGAATGTAATCGTAATCATTCTGAACTGGCGCAAGAGCTTTTTTAAGGAAGTATTCGCGTTCGTTCTGGTCAACAAGTTCGATTGCAGCACCGGACAGATCGATTGAAGCGGGAATTGCGTCCAATCCGTCCACTGCGGTAGTTCTTATTACATCACGGGCAGAAACCTGACCTGCCATAAGTTCGTAAATTGTGGGTTTGTCTTTGGAAACACCTACACCGGAAGACATGTTGCCCTGAGAGTCAAAATCTACAAGGAGTACTTTTTTGCCTTCCTCAGCAAGATAGGCGCCGATATTGATTGCGGAAGTGGTTTTTCCGACTCCGCCTTTCTGATTTACAAAAACATAGACTTTTGCCATAAACATAAGTATATCATTTTTTTTTCTTTGCGTATATATTTTTCTTGTATGAACGGTTTGGACCAGAATGACTTGAAAAATCTGAAAAAAGCGGTTTTTTCCCGAACTTCAAAAGAAGCGGATTTTGACAAGATTGTTGCGACCGCAGAAGAAAAGTCCGGGTTTTTCTTTGCGGAACAGTTTAAGGGACCTAAAGTTTTCCATAAACACTTAACTGAAAATGAAGTCAAAAAAATGATTTTCGATGCTGTTGAAACGGCAGGTTCTTCTTCAGGCTTCAGACAAATCGATATTTTCTGTGCAGAACAGAATACAAGCGTTCTTACCAGCAAAAAAGGCAAAACTTCTATAATAAGGAAAAATATTGGAAAAAAGTTGCAGACCGCTCCGTCAGATGCTGAAAATTCTCTGTGTTCACCGGTAGCAAATCTTACGAAGCCGCAGACTGCAAAAATTGGTGCCGGAACCAACCGGCGTAAAAATTACATACTTGAACCTGACAAACCGCTTTTATTTTTGCAGAAACTTGGAATCATGACAAAAGACGGCCAGGTTCATGCGGCAAAATACGACAAATTCAGACAGATAAACAGATTTTTGGAATATGCGGCAGATATACTTCCTGATTTGACGGAAGAAAGGGTGTCCGGTACAAATCCTGTTATTACTGAAGAAAATCCTCTTACGATTATTGATTTCGGCTGCGGCAAAGCATATCTGACCTTTGCTCTGTATTATTGGCTCAACGAAATCAGAAAAATTCCGGCAGCAATAATCGGCTTGGACTTGAAAAAAGACGTGATTGCAGACTGCTCGGTTCTTGCAGAAACCTGCGGATTTGACAGGCTGCATTTTGAATGCGGTGACATAGCAAGATATCGCAAAGAACACCCGGAAATGCAGGTGGATGCGGTTGTTACTCTTCATGCCTGTGACACGGCTACAGATTTTGCCCTTGCCTTTGCTGTTGAACACGAAGCAAAAGCGATTCTTTCTGTTCCATGCTGTCAGCACGAACTGAATTCTGCTTTGGGCAGACATGGGGGAGACGGTTCGTATGACGAATTCCTGAAGTATGGAATTGTAAAGGAACGTTTCTGCGCTCTTGCAACGGATTTGAACAGAGCGGCAATTCTTGAAGACAAAGGTTATAAAGTTCAGCTTCTGGAATTCATCGACATGGAAGGCACTCCGAAAAATTTGCTCATAAGGGCGGTAAAAAAGCAGAAAAACCAGGACAAACCTTCAGATGTTGCGCCGCAGAGTGTTGTTGCGGGGCTTGGAGCAAAACTTACTCTGGAAAAACTGCTTTACCACTGAAAAACAGTGAAAAATTCAAGCAATAGAATATTGTTGACGTATAGAATAAAAAGACTTACACTCATAATGATAATTTCTAACGATGAGGGGGGTACCTCTCTTGTCAAAAAAGAGGAGAATTAATATGAAGAAAGCACTTGCATTGATTGCATGTCTTCTGATTGCAGCCGCAGTTTTTGCTGACGGAGTAGGTTTGTGCGGAGGCATGGGTGGCCTCACGATAAACTACAAACAGGATAATAGCAACATTACTTATAAAGTTGCTACAAACTTCTCAGATGTTTACGTTGGTATGGATATGGATATTGCAGAATATCCCCTGTTTACAATTGCTGACTTGCCTGTAAAACTGTACTGGGGTGTTGGTGGTGACGCAGGATTCGAATTTTTTAATACCACATTTGTTGTTCAGGCAGGTGCTTATGCTGGTCTCCGCGTAAGATTCCTTGAAAACTGGGAAGTTTTCCTTCCTCAGCTTGGTATCAAACCCCAGCTGCAGGTCCGTTTGGCAAATGAAGCTGAACCTATTGGATTTAACCCCTTCAACATCGTTGCTGAAGGTGGTTTCCGTTACTGGTTCTAATCTGATTTAAAAGATTGGCTCAATAACAGTTAATATCCCGAAACAACTGCATAAGTTCGTTTCGGGATTTTTTTTGCCCTGACAAGCAGAAAAAAGCTCCGAATTCTTAAAATTTTATTGAAACAGTAAAAAAAGTAAAAAAAATATTGGAGATTTTGAACATTTTAAATAGCTGTGTTATACTGAACAGTACAAGAGGTGTTCGTGATGAAAAAAATCCGTTTTACATTGAAATTCAAACTGATTCTTCTTATGGTAGGGCTTCTTCTAATTTCTATTATTGCTTTGGGATCACAGGCAATCGGGCTTTCAAAACTGAGTCTTACAGAAGCTACCGACAAAACGCTGTCTCTTATGGCAGAATCTGTTTGTTATCAGATTGAAGAAATTGCAGAAAAAGAGTTTTCAATTCTTGAAGGTCTTGCAAGCGTACAGCTGTTCCAGGATCCTGACGTTTCACTGGAAGAAAAATGTGCTCAGCTTTCCACAATGACAAATCTTGACAAGTCAAAGTACGAGAACATTGCATTCTATGACGAGAACGGAGACAGTTATCTTGCCGACGGTACAAAACGTAATTTCAGTACGGCAGCATATTTCCAGGGTGCAATGGCAGGCCGCCGTTGGTCAAGACCGCCTCAGCTGAATGAAATTACAGGAACTGTCCTTACATTCTTCTCTGTACCTGTAAAAAATGAATCCGGAAAAGTAGTGGGTGTTCTGGTTTCAATTCTTAACGGAAATCCCTTCATGAAAGTAATCCAGAAAATTGACGTAGGCGGCGGAATGCATCCTATTGTCATCAACCTTACGGACGGCAGTTATGTGGCTCTTGCTGACGAAGTGGGAGAAGGTCAGGAAGAAAGTCAGTATGTTTATGATCCGGAAAGCGAAATAATGAAAGTTTTCAACAGGGTATTCACAGGCGAATCCGGTGTTGCCTCTTTCTTCAACCCGATGATGAACATGCAGGTTACTGCAAGTTATCGTCCCATTCACCCGGAAAATCCTTTCAACAATGAAACACCCTGGACAGTAATGTGTACTGCTCCTTATGAAGCATATTTCGGAAGGATTACCTCCCTCAACCATGCAATCATATTCACTGTTCTGGTTTTCGGTCTGGTAAGCGGACTGATTACTCTGTTCGTTATCCGTGTAATGCTCAAGCCGCTTCTTTCAATGAAGTCTTCAATCAAGGACATTGCATCCGGAAATGCTGACCTGACCAAGCGTATCGAACTGTCAGCAAGAGACGAAGTAGGTGATGTTGTTTCTGGTTTCAACCAGTTTACAGAAAAGCTTCAGACAATCATGACACAGGTCAAGGGATCAAAAGAGAATCTGCTTACAAACGGTTCGGATCTTGAAGCTTCTTCTCAGGACACGATTGCTTCCATTGAACAGATTATCGCAACGATTTCAGACATGGAAAACCAGCTTGGTGATCAGAACAAGAGTGTTCAGGAAACAGCCGGTGCCGTGAATGAAATTGCTTCCAACATTGAATCACTTGAAAGAATGATTGATACTCAGGGTCGCGGAATTATGGAAGCAACTTCTGCTGTTGAAGAAATGATGGGAAACATCAATTCCGTAAATATTTCTGTAGACAAAATGGCTTCTTCTTTCCAGGATCTTGCAACTTCTGCAAACAACGGAACAGTGCTGCAGAGTGATGCAAGTGAAAGAATTGAGCAGATCCGCTCCCAGAGCGAAACTTTGGTTGATGCGAACATTGCCATTGCTGCAATTGCAGAGCAGACAAACCTGCTTGCAATGAATGCCGCCATTGAGGCCGCACATGCCGGTGAGGCAGGAAAAGGTTTCAGTGTTGTTGCTGACGAAATCCGCAAGCTTTCAGAAACTTCAAGCCAGCAGTCACGCACAATCGGAGAACAGCTTAACAATATCCGCAGTTCAATCGAGAAAATGGTTGAGGCTTCAGTTCAGTCAAGCAATGCATTCCAGCAGGTTTCTGACAAAATCTCGGAAACAGATGAACTTGTACGCCAGATTAAGGGCGCAATGGAAGAACAGACCATCGGATCACAGCAGATTGGTCAGGCACTCAAGCACATGAATGACAGTACTTCTGAAGTTCATGCGGCAAGTCAGGAAATGTCTGCAGGAAACGATGCAATTCTTCAGGAAGTACAGAAATTGCAGAATGCAACCTTAAAGATGAAGGAAAGCATGGATGAAGTGACGGCGGGTGCCCGCAAAGCCAATGAAACAGGCGTGGTTCTCCGCTCAATTTCTGATCAGATGAAGGAAGCGATTTCTGACATCGGTGAACAGGTGGATCAGTTCATCGTGTGATGATTCGCAGTTTATGAAAAAGCCCGTGCAGTGGACTGAGGTTCATTGTACGGGCTTTTTTTTGGGCTTCAGTCTGGGAGCCTGCGAAAAAACGAAAAAACCGAAGACAAGTTTATGCAGTTCAGGAAAAGTGCTTCCGGTATTCGGTGGGACTCATGTTCATGAATTTGCGGAAACAGCGGCAGAAATAATTGCTGTCGTTGTAACCCAAATCATAGGCTATTTCAGTCACGGTTTTATTTGTCTGTGTCAGCTGGTTGCTTGCATCGAACATGCGGAGTCTGTTCTGATAGACAAAAGGTGCATAACCGGTTATCCGTTTGAAAGTCCGCAGAACGCTGCTTTCGGACATGTTGGACATATCCGTCAGTTCAGGCATGGAAATGTTGGTCTTGTAATTTTTTTCCATGAATGCAATCAGACTGACAGCGGAAGTGTTTTCAGTTGATGAAGAAAAATTCCGGTTGTTGAAAACCCGGAGCAGGTACATTATCAGCTGGATGAGAAGTGTGTGAACCTGAATTTTGTAACCCAGATTCTGATTTGTGATTTCCTGTTTTACCGATTCGATGATGGCCTGAATTTCAAAAAGCTGGAATTTGTTGAGATTGAAGGATTGAATTGGCTGAGTTGCTGCCACCGCCCGGGACAAAGGTTCGAACAATGTTGAAAAACCGGTTATTTCCTTGAGATCATAGTCAGAATCAGACAGAAATGAATTCAAAAGCATGATGTTTGTAAGGACCAGATTGTCAACTTTTGAAAAGCCGTGTGCTTGTCCCGGTTTTACGCAAAAAACATCACCTGCTTTGATTTCTTTGGAACCCTGATTTGTTATGTGCATTCCGGTGCCGTTGAGAACGATTACAAGTTCAAAAAAATCGTGAGTATGAAGAGGAAAAGGCGGCTGAGGATTGCGTGCCTCAAAATGAACAGGAACGGATGCTCCTTCCCAGAATTTGTTTGCAAACAGCTGATACATTGACGGAATTATGCTAAATCAAAACGGATTTGTCAAGTTTTCCGCTTTTCCCGGACGGTTGTCTGCCATATCCGTGTCTGTGAACCAATTGCATCGTTTTCTATAAAAAAATATCAATAATTTTCTATAGAAACCTTTACAAGAATACGGGTAAAAAGTTATATTGATGATGAGAAAATACATACTAATACGCATTTTTTTTGCGAATTACAGGATGGTTTATAATGGCAAACAAAGTCACTATCATCGGTGCCGGCAGTGTCGGTGCAACAATCGGTTACACTCTTGCAGTTCAGGGTGCAGCTTCAGAAATCGTATTCATTGACATCAACAACGAAAAAGCTTTGGGAGAAGCTCTTGATATTCAGCAGGGAGCTTCTTTCTGTGCTCCTTGTGTTGTTCGTGCAGGAACATATGAAGATGCAAAAAATTCAAATTTTGTAATCTTTACTTCCGGAATGGCACGCAAACCCGGACAGTCTCGTCTGGACCTTACACAGGCAAACGTGAACATCACAAAGTCTGTAATTCCTGAAATTACAAAGGCTGCACCGGACGCAATGTATATCATCGTTGCAAACCCTGTAGACATTCTGACATACCAGTTCATCAAAACTTCCGGAATCCCTGAAAACCACATCATCGGTTCAGGAACTCTTCTTGACACATCACGCCTTCGCGACACACTGGCTCAGCATTACGGCGTTAGTCAGCGCAGTGTTCATGCTTACGTATTCGGTGAGCATGGAGACAGTTCATTTGTGCCGTGGTCACTGGCTCACATCGGTAACGTTTCAATCGATGATTACGGAAAATTCGCTCCCAGCAAGGGAAAAGGGGTTGCAGCTCCCGTACATGCAGAAGTTGAAGATTTTGTCCGCAAATCAGGCGGAATCATCATCAAGCAGAAAGGTGCAACATTCTATGCAATCGCAATTTCTGTATGTCACCTGGTACGCTGCATCATGAACGGCTCTGACACAGTAATGACAGTTTCTTCAATGCTCCACGGCGAGTATGGAATTGAAGACGTTTGTCTCAGCACACTGTCAGTTGTAAGCAAGGACGGAGTTGTCGGAAAAATCGTGGCTCCCATGACAGACGAAGAAGTTGCTCTGCTCCACAAGAGCTCAGATGCACTTAAAGATGTTATCAAACAGATTCAGTTCTAATTAATTGATTCACTGCGGGTTGCACGGTTTTGCCGGTAGCAGCCCGTTTTTTGCTACAGCTATCAATTTCAAGGAATAGATTAATATGGAAGAATTCAGAATTGAACACGATTCAATGGGTGAAATGAAGGTTCCTGCCGACAAGTATTGGGCTGCACAGACAGAGCGCAGTCACGAGAATTTCAAGATCGGTGTGGGAATTGAAACCATGCCCCGCGAAATCACAAGAGCTTTCGGTGTGCTCAAAAAGGCCGCCGCAATGGCAAACAATCAGCTCAAACCTGAGAAAATGACCGCAGAAAAACTGGCTGCAATCAGCGCAGCTTGTGATGAAGTCATCTCCGGAAGCCTGAACGAGCACTTTCCGCTTGTTGTATGGCAGACAGGAAGCGGTACACAGAGCAACATGAATGCAAATGAAGTTATTGCAAACCGCGGAAATGAAATTGCATCTGGTCTTGAAAAAGGCGGATCTCTCAAAGCCGGCGCAACTGTAACAAAACTTCTGCATCCTAATGACGACATCAACATGAGTCAGTCTTCAAATGATACTTTCCCCACTGCAATGCACATTGCTGCAGTAACTGCCATTGAAGACAGCGTTATTCCTGCAATCGACACACTGGTTGCAACATTCAAACGTCTGGAAGCAGAAAATGAGGGTATTGTAAAAAGCGGACGTACTCATCTTCAGGATGCTACACCCATCAAATTCAGCCAGGAAATTTCCGGTTGGAGAAGCAGCCTTGAACGGGACAAAGAACTGCTGGAACGCGCTCTTCCTCCTTTGAAGGAACTTGCTTTGGGCGGAACTGCTGTTGGTACAGGTCTCAACACACCCAAAGGTTTTGACGTAAAAGTTGCAGAAGCTGTTTCAACACTTACAGGAAAACAGTTTGTGACTGCTTCAAACAAATTCCACGCTCTTACAAGCAAGGATGAACTTGTTTTTGCACACGGAGCACTCAAAGCTCTCGCATGTGACATGATGAAAATTGCCAATGACGTACGCTGGTTGGCTTCCGGTCCCCGTGACGGTCTCGGAGAAATCCGTATTCCTGAAAACGAACCCGGTTCATCAATCATGCCCGGAAAAGTCAATCCTACCCAGTGTGAACAGGTTACAATGGTTGCCGTTCAGGTAATGGGTAACGATGTTGCTGTGGGAATGGCTGCAAGTCAGGGTAACTTTGAACTGAACGTATTCATGCCCGTTTGTATTTACAACTTCCTGCAGAGTGCACGTCTTCTGTCAGAGTCAATTATTTCCTTCAACAACAACTGTGCTGTGGGAATAACTGCTGACAAAGCAAAAATGCACCACAACCTGCACAATTCTCTGATGCTGGTTACAGCTCTCAATCCTTACATCGGATATGAAAACGCTGCAAAGACAGCAAAGAAAGCATTCAAGGACAACATCAGCCTGAAAGAGGCCTGTGTTGAACTGGGCTTCCTGACAGCAGAGAAGTTTGACGAAGTGTTCCATCCGGAACAGATGTGCTGATAACCAGCAAAAACAGAACAGACCGGGAAGTGCAGTGTGATAAAAGCAGCAGTTTTTGATTTTGGAAATGTCCTTTCTCTTCACAATGACGGCACAGTTTTTGACGAAATGTCAGAAATGTGCGGAATTCCCCGTGATGTGCTTGCAACTGCCATGGTTTACCGCGGTGAATTTGACCGTGGTACCATAAGCAGTACACAGCTTTATCAGCAGATATTGGAACGTGCCGGCTATGAAAAAGCAAGCCGTGACACGGAACTGTGTTCAAAACTTGGAAAGATGGATTTGCACAGTTGGGCAAGAATCAACACGGATTCCTGTGCTTGGGCTCTGGATCTTCAGAAACAGGGTTTCAAACTGGGAATTCTGTCCAACATGCCCCACGAGTTTTTGTCGGAATGCGGCGGAATGGTACCTCCTTTCGCTGCTGCTGATGTTGCGGTTTTTTCCTGCAATGTCAATCTGATCAAACCCGAACCGGCAATCTATCAGCATTTGATCGGACAGCTGGATCTGCAGCCTGAAGAAATTGTTTTCTTTGATGACATCGAAGAAAATGTGGAAGCAGCAAAAGCTTGCGGAATCAATGCAATAAAATGGAATAATCTTGAACAGGCACAGGCGGACTTTGTCAGTCTCGTGCAAAAATTACAATAAGGAAACGGTATGATTTTTAGTTATTATCCCGGATGCACCTTAAAATCTAAGGCAAAGGAACTTGACCAGGCCGGTCGTGCGGCTATGGAAAAGTTGGGTGTTTCACTTGAAGAAGTGGAAGACTGGCAGTGCTGCGGTGGCGTTTATCCCACAGGAAAAAACGAAATCGCATCAAAGCTTCCTTCTGTGCGTGCCTTGGCTGCTGCCCGTGACAAGGACCAGCCGCTGGTAACGCTTTGTTCAGCCTGCTACAACGTAATCAAGCAGGTAAACAATGACATGCAGAATGATTCAAATACTATCCTCAAGGTAAACAACTACCTTTCAGCAGATGGTATTGAGTATCATGGCGAAGCAAAAGTTCTTCATTTTCTTGAAGTGTTGCGTGATGAAATTGGCTGGGACAAAGTAAAGGCAGCAGTTACAAATCCCTTCACCGGTAAAAAAATCGGTGCTTACTACGGATGTCTGCTGCTTCGTCCCGGAAAAGTCCTTGATTTTGATGATCCCGAAAATCCTCAGATTCTTGAAGACTTTATCAAAGCTATCGGCGGAACTCCCGTGATTTATGCTCAGCGCAACGAATGCTGCGGTGCTTATGTAGGAATTGAAGATTCATCGGTTCCGGAACAGCGCACAAAAGCTATTCTTGAAAACGCAGAAGACATGGGCGCAGATTTTCTGGTTACCAGCTGCCCGCTTTGCCGCTACAACCTGAATAAGAACAAAGGCGATTCAAAGCTTGATGTGATTTATTTTACCGAGCTCCTTGCAGAAGCGTTGGGAGTTAAGGAGGCTGTGAATGCTTGAAAGCGAAATCCAGAATTACAAGAACCTGATTCTTGAAACTTCCGGTGTCAATCCAAAGAAATGTATGGTTTGCGGAAAGTGTTCTGGTTCATGCCCAAACTATGATGCAATGGAATATCATCCGCATCAGTTTGTACAAATGGTGGAAAACGGTGAGATTGAACCTTTGCTCAAATCAAAATCAATCTACATGTGCATGACTTGCTTTGCTTGTCTGGAGCGCTGTCCCCGCCAGGTAGAACCTGCAAAACTGATTGATGCAGTACGTACAGTAGTAGAACGCGAGCGCGGTCCTCTTCATCTGGATCCTGCCGATGTTCCCGCAAAAATCGATGATGATACACCTCAGCAGCTGCTGATGAGTGCTTTCAGAAAGTATCGCAAATAGGAGTGACAAATGGAAAGAATCGGTGTATTTGTGTGTCACTGCGGTACTAACATCGCTGGCACAGTTGACGTAGAAAAAGTTGCAGAAGAACTGGGAAAAGTAAACGGTGTTGTATATTCAACACATTATACTTACATGTGTTCATCTGCCGGTCAGCAGATGATCGAAGACCACATCAAAGAAGACAAACTTACAGGTGTTGTTCTCTGTTCATGTTCTCCCCGTATGCATGAGAAGACATTCCGTGCATGTGCAGAAAGAGCTGGCCTCAACCCCTTCAAAGTAGAAGTTGCAAACATCCGCGAACAGTGTTCATGGGTCATGAAAGACAAGGATGAAGCAACAGAAAAAGCCATTGCTCTTGGAAAAGCAGCAATCGCAAAATCAATTTTGGACACACCTTTGCAGGAAGGTGAAACTCCGATGACAAAGCGTGCTCTGGTTATCGGTGGTGGTATTGCAGGTATTACGGCAGCCCTCGATATCGCTGATGCAGGTTTCCCTGTTGATATCGTAGAAAAAGATTATACAGTCGGTGGAAAGATGGCCCGTTTGGACAAAACATTCCCCACACTTGACTGCGCATCTTGTATCGTTACTCCAAAAATGACAGAAGTCAGCCAGAACCCCAACATTCGCATCCTTTCTTACTCAGAAGTTTGCGGTGTCCGCGGTTATATCGGTAACTTTGAAATTGATATCAAACGTCATCCCCGTTTTGTTGATGAAACAAAATGTACAGGTTGTGGCGCTTGTGTTGAAAAATGTCCCAACAAGAAAGTTCCCAATGCTTTCAACCTGAATCTGGACAACTGCAAAGCAATCAACATTCCTTTTGCTCAGGCTGTTCCGAAAGTTGCTGCAATCAATGAAACATATTGTCTGCACATGAAAGCAATGAAAAACGGAAAGGACAATGTCTGCGGATTCTGTGAAAAAGCTTGTACTGCAGGTGCAATCAATTTCCACCAGAAAGAAGAGATTCTGACTGAAAAATACGGTGCAATCATTGTTGCAACTGGTTACAATCCGATTTCTTTGGAAAAATTCGATGAATACGCTTACAGCCAGAGCCCTGATGTTGTTACATCTCTCGAATTCGAAAGACTTTGTAACGCTTCCGGTCCTACAAACGGTCATCTGCTCCGTCCTTCTGACGGTAAAGAACCGAAAAACATTGTATTCGTACAGTGCGTAGGAAGCCGCTGTTCTGCAGATTCAGAAAAAGGTCACGAATATTGTTCAAAGATTTGTTGTATGTATACAGCAAAACATGCAATTCTTACCCGCGACCACTACCCGGATACAAACTGTTATGTATTCTACATTGACGTTCGTACTCCCGGAAAACTTTTCGATGAATTCTACCGCCGCGCAGTTGAACAGTATGGTGTTCACTACATCAAAGGTCAGGTTGGAAAAGTAACACCTCTCTCTGACGGAACACTTGATGTTCAGGGATCTGATCTGATTCTGAACAAACAGGTTCACATCAAAGCTGATATGGTTGTACTTGCAGCCTCCATCGAAGCCGACAAATCAGCCCGTCCTTTGGCTACAATGCTTACAACTTCAATGGACAACAATGACTTCTTCCTTGAAGCTCATGCAAAACTCCGTCCTGTTGAAAGCCCGACTGCAGGTATTTTCCTTGCAGGATGCTGTCAGGGACCAAAAGATATTCCTGAAACTGTTGCCCAGTCATCCGGTGCTGCTGCAAAAGCAATCTGTCTCCTTGTTAAAGACAAACTCAAGACAGATCCTTGTACTGCAATGCCCAATGAAAACGCATGTAACGGTTGTGGACAGTGTAAGAATGTTTGTCCTTACGGAGCTATTTCTTATATTGAAAAAGATTTCCGCGGACCGAACAGAACCACAATCACACGCCGCGTTTCTCAGGTAAACAGTGCAATGTGTCACGGATGTGGTGCATGTACAGTTGCCTGTCCTTCCGGTGCAATGGATCTCAAGGGATTCACAAACAAACAGATTTTGGCGGAGGTTGACTCAGTTCTTTGATGCTGGGGAATTGATTTATGAGTGAAAATAAAAATCCTAACTGGACACCAAAAATCGTAGCCTTCTGCTGTAACTGGTGTTCTTATGCAGGTGCTGACCTTGCCGGCAACAACCGTCTTGAATACCCTGCAAACGTAAAAATTATCCGTATTCCATGTTCATGCCGCCTGAACCCTCTGTTCATTCTGCGCGCATTCCAGCGTGGAGCTGACGGTGTAATTCTTTGTGGATGTCACCCGGGTGACTGTCACTATTCTACCGGAAACTATTTTGCACGCCGTCGCATGACACTGCTTTTCAGCATGCTGGACTATCTGGGAATTGAAAAAGCACGCACACGTGTTGAATGGTGTTCAGCAGCCGAAGGTGTACGTTTTGCCGGAATCATGAATGATTTTGTGGCAAAAATCACTGAACTGGGTGAAAACAAAAAGCTGGAGGATGTAAGATGCAAGAACTAACTTCAACTTTAATTGAAAAAGCCAAAGCTCTTCTTTCTGAAGGAAAAGTCCAGAAAGTAATCGGCTGGAGAAAAGGTCTTTTTGAAGACGATATTACACCAAGTGTTTTCACAACTGTTGAAGATCTTGAAAAGAACTTTGTTTTCAACAAGTTCTGCGAAGCAAACATCTCAAAGTATCTTGTAAAAGTTACAAGAGAAATTGAAATTGCCAAATCAACAACAAGAATGAACAACACAATGGCAAAACAGCGTGATCCCAACGCAGAAGACAAGCCGATTCCTCAGGCAGTTGTGCTTGCTTTCCTCAAACCGGGGGATTCACACTCTTTTACACAGCTTCTCAAAGAATCCCGCATTACACGTGAAGACGTTTATGCCGTGGGTATTCCTTGCAACTGTTCAATGGATGAAACAAAAACTGAAGGCTGTGATCACTGCCAGGGCAAAAAACATGTTTCATGTGATGAAATCCTTGGTGACGTAACATATTACGAAAACCCGGCCCGCTTTGATCAGGTAAACAAAATTGAAGCAATGACCGCCGATGAGCGCCACGAATTCTGGAAAAACGAATTCAGCCGCTGTATCCGCTGCAATGCCTGCCGCAATGTTTGTCCTGCCTGTACCTGTGAAAAATGTGTATTTGATAACAATGCAATGTACACAACACAGAAAGTTGCAGAAACAAGTTTTGAAGAAAGCCTCTTCCACATTATCCGCGCATGGCATGTTGCAGGTCGTTGTACAGACTGCGGTGAATGTTCACGTGTTTGTCCGGAACACATTCCGTTGCATTTGCTTAACCGCAAATATGCAAAAGACATCAATGAACTTTATGGACCGTACCTTGCCGGTAGCGATATGGAAACAAAGCCTCCTATGCTCACATTTACTGAAGGTGACTGTGAACCGAGCATTGTTTACGACCGCTCAAAAGATGGAGGTGAACAGTAATGCTTTCTATCGCTGTTGAGAAAATTGATGAATTGTTCGCAGCTATTGCCAAGAACGAAAAACTCTATCTTCCGGTAGACAACAACTCCGGAAAAGCAGAATTCGAAGCTTGGGCAGAAGGAAAAAAACTTTCAGAACAGCTTAAAACAGTACGTTCTGCAAAAGACTTCTTCTTCCCCAAAACAGAACACATGGTCAGTTACCAGATGAACGGTAAAGAAATCACTGTGGAAGATCCCCGCAAGGATGTTGAAGACTTTGTAGTTTTCGGTGTCCGCGCCTGTGATGCTGCAAGTTTCGCCGTTATCGATGACGTTTACCTGAACATGGATCCTGTGGATTCTTACTACAAGAACCGCCGTGATCACGGAACTGTGATTACACTGGCTTGTAACGAACCTGCAAAAGAATGTTTCTGTTCAACTTACAAAATTGATGCAGCAAATCCGAAAGGTGACGTTTCTGCATGGAAAGCTGACGGAAAATACTTCTTCCAGGCAAACACAGACAAAGGAACAAAACTTCTGGAATCTGTAAAAGCAGCACTTGCTGATGCTGATGCCAAAGCAGTTGAGGCTCTCAAGGCCGACATCACTGCAAAAGTTGAAAAACTGCCTTTCGCACATCTGGACATGTCAAAATTCCAGGGCAAAGACATGCTCAAGATTTTCAACTCAAAAATCTGGGATAAAGTATCAGAAGCTTGCGTAGGTTGTGGAACCTGTACATTCGTTTGTCCTACATGTATGTGTTTTGATGTCCGTGACTTCAACACAGGCAAGGGAATCAGACAGATCCGCTGCTGGGACTCATGCATGCACAACGACTTTACACAGATGGCTGCAGAAAACCCGCGCCACACACAGAAAGAACGCTCACGCCAGAGATTCATGCATAAACTGATGTACTATCCCATGGCTCACAAGGATGTATTTGGTTGTGTAGGTTGCGGACGCTGTCTTGAAAGCTGCCCTGTCAACATGAATATTGTCAAAGTAATAAAAGCCGTTCAGGAATCTGACGACATCTAGGAGTGAAAAGAGAAATGGAAACCAAAGAATCATTCATTCCTTACGTAGGAAAAATTATTGACATCAAACAGGAAACTCCTGATGTCAAAACTTTCAGTGTAGTTGGCTTGGACGGAAAAAAATTGTTCAACCACATTCCCGGACAGTGCGCAATGCTTATTGTGCCGGGTGTCGGTGAGTCAATGATTTCTATCACTTCTTCACCTACTCTTGAAACTCACATGGAATTCTCCATCAAAAAATGCGGTTGTGTAACTGAATGGCTCCATAACGCAGAAGTCGGTCAGCAGATTTGTCTCCGCGGACCTGTTGGAAACGGATTCCCTGTAGAAGGTGCACTCAAAGGAAAAGATATCCTTGTTATTGCCGGTGGTATCGGTATTGCTCCTGTTCACTCTGTAGTCAACTACATGATGGATCATCGTGAGAATTACGGAAAAATCCAGGTAATTTACGGTGCACGTTCCAAGGCTGATCTTGTACGTCTTGATGAAATGCAGAACGTATGGAAAAAACAGCCGAACTGTTCAATTGACATTACAATCGACCGCCCTGAAGAAGGCTGGGACGGACACGTGGGATTTGTTCCTCCGTACATCACAGAACTCAAACCTGATGCAGGAATGACCGTAATCATGTGTGGACCTCCAATCCTTATCCATATGTCTCTGGGAATCTTGAAAGACCTTGGCTTCAAGGACGAACAGATTTTCACCACAATGGAAATGCGCATGAAATGTGGTATCGGAAAATGCGGAAGATGTAATATCGGTGACAAATTCGTCTGTAAAGACGGACCGGTATTCAGTTTTGATCAGCTTGGAGAACTTCCTCCGGAGTATTAAGCCGAAAAAGCTGTTCTGCGGGTTTTTCGGAACCCGCGGACACATGGCTTAGCAATTGACGCGCCGACCATGGCGCTCTAAAAAACATAGGAGAATTACTATGGCAGATAAAGAGATGGCCACAATTTATCTTTTTGGCAAAAAATATGAAGTTCCTGCAGAACTTACAATTATGAATGCTATGGAATATGCAGGTTATCAGCTGAAACGCGGATGCGGATGCCGCAACGGTTTCTGCGGTGCCTGTGCAACAATCTATCGCATTAAAGGTCAGAACCAGCTTCAGACATGTCTGGCCTGTTCAAAGAAAGTAGAAAATGACATGTACATTGCCACACTTCCTTTCTTCCCTCTGGTAAAACAGGTTTATGACATGAACACCATCAAACCTGAGCAGTCTGTAATGATGCAGCTGTATCCGGAAATCTATTCCTGTGTAGGCTGCAATGCATGTACACGTGCATGTCCTCAGAGTCTGAACACAATGCAGTACATTGCTTACGCTCAGCGCGGTGATTTTGCAAAAGCTGCCGACCTGTCATTTGACTGCGTAATGTGCGGTTGCTGTTCAAGCCGCTGTCCGGCAGGAATCAGTCACCCTCAGGTTGCAGAACTTTGCCGCCGTATCAACGGCAAATACATTCAGCCTCAGACTCAGCATCTGGCTGACCGTGTTGCTGAAATTGAAGCCGGCAAATGCGAAGCAGACATTCAGGCAATGATGGCCAATTCTTTGGACAAAATCAAAGAACTGTACAACACTCGCGACATTGAGAAATAATGTCACAAAATTGTCTTTCATGACAATTTTGTTCACCGGGTTTTGTCAAAAAACTCGCAGATGGTTATGACAAACTGACGACGCGACATTCTGCCGCTCTTCAGAAACCTTAATACTAAAGAGGTAATATTACATGTACGGAAACTACTTGGACGAAGCTGCAAAAATCGTTGCAGAGAAACGTGAAGAAAATATCAAATTTGAACATGTTCGCCTTACAGCAGATGAAAAAGACCAGATTCTGGCAGAATATCATCCTGACCGCATTACAAGCGAATTTGAAGAATTGAAAATCGGTCCCAACAAAGGACAGAAAGCTCCAATCCAGCTTGCTGAAATGCTGCAGGCAAAACCCCGTATTGAGCCCGAACACATTGATCTGGAACATGTGGATTATGAAGCAGATGTTCTGGTTATCGGTGGCGGTGGAGCAGGTACATCTGCTGCAATCATGGCTTCAGAAGCAGGAGCAAAAGTTCTGCTTGCAACAAAACTGCGCGTTGGTGACGCAAACACAATGATGGCAGAGGGTGGTATTCAGGCTGCTGACAAACCCAATGACTCACCTGCACAGCATTATCTTGACTGTTTCGGCGGCGGTCACTTTGACGGAAAACCTGAACTGGTTTATACACTTACAAACAATGCTCCCAAATGTATCAAATGGTTGAATGAACTGGGTGTTGAGTTTGACAAAGAAGCTGACGGAACAATGGTTACAACACACGGTGGTGGAACAAGCCGCAAAAGAATGCACGCCTGTAAAGACTACTCCGGTGCAGAAATCATGCGTACACTCCGTGATGAAGTTTTCAACCGCCCTGACAAAATCACTGTAGTTGATTTTACAGCTGCAATCGAAATCATCAAAGATGACAAAGGAAACGCTTGTGGTGCTGTTCTCCAGAATCTGGAAACAAATGAAGTCCGCATTGCAAAAGCAAAAGTTGTCATTCTGGCAACAGGTGGTGCAGGACGCATGCACTATCAGGGATTCCCCACATCAAACCACTACGGTGCAACAGCCGACGGTCTTGTAATGGCTTACCGCGCAGGTGCAAAACTGCTGTATCAGGATTCACTTCAGTATCATCCTACAGGTGCTGCATATCCTACCCAGATTCTCGGAAAACTGGTAACAGAGAAAGTCCGTTCTCTGGGTGCAAAACTGATCAACAAAGACGGTGAAGTTTACATTCATCCTCTTGAAACACGTGACGTAAACGCTTCCGGTATCATCAAGGAAGTCCGCAATGGCCGCGGTGTAAAGAATGATGTTCAGGATGCTGTATGGCTGGACACTCCGATGATTGAAATCATTCACGGAGAGGGAACAATCCTCAAATCAATTCCCGCAATGTACAACATGTTCATCAAATACGGAATTGATATCCGCAAGGAACCGATTCTTGTTTACCCCACACTCCATTATCAGAATGGTGGTGTAGAAATCAACAAGACATGTCATACGAATGTTTCCAACCTTCTGGTTGCAGGTGAAGCATCCGGTGGTGTTCACGGAACAAACCGCCTGATGGGTAACTCTCTGCTGGACGTTGTCGTATTCGGACGTGAAGCTGGTATTGAAGCCGGAAAAATGTTCAAAGACATTGAAATGGCAGACACAAAGAAAATGAACTTGGATCACGTAAAAGCTTTTGAGAAAGAACGGGAAGCTGCAGGAATCACAAGTGATGCTGTATCTCCCAAAGTTCTTCCCAGCTACACACACGGAAACAAAGAGTTTGAGAAATCTCCTTTCCCGGGAGCTTCAAAATAACACTGAACGGGCGCTGCGCTGCGGAGCTTCAAAATAAAACCTGAGGCTCCCGATAGACGGTCCCTGAATTTTCAGATGATTCAGGGACTTAATCTGCCGGAACAGCCCTTTTTGAAAAATCCCCCAAAAAAAACACCCCGGAGCTGAACATTATGAAGTGAACTTCATTACATGTCCTGCTTCCGGGGTGCTTTTTTTTGCACGGGACCGATGATCAGAGCGTCATCAGAAGTCCCGTATCAAAAAAAGTCAGAATGCCAGACTTTCTTCCATAGTAAGAGGATGGATAATCAGATTGTCTGCATAAAGATCAGAAGTTCCGTCAGTTTCAAAATAGGCAGTGAGTGTCTGCATGTCATTGGGAAGACGGACGATAGCAGTAACTGTCTTATACTGACCGGGTGCAGAAGCTTCACGGAGATAATTGGGCCAAAGATCCGCTATGTCACCGGAAAGCACAATTGTGCTGTCGTCAGTCTTGATATCTGCAGAAATTGCAACTTCGCGTCCCAGATAAGGTGAAACTTCAAAAGCAATTCCGTAATAGCCTTCCGCACGATTTTTCAGAACTGCGGTTTTGTTTCCGTTCTCTTCAACAATTTCCAGTGTGCCGGCACCGCCCCATCTTGTATGGAAAACGCCGTCCGTATCGCATTTATAAACCATGTCAGCAATGGTAATTGAAAAATCATCGATAAGAAGATCAGCAGAACCGTCAGTTTCAATGAAAAGCTGTGCAGAACTCAAAGTATTGGGAACAGCAATTGAAGCTTTTACAAGTTTCCAGCCGGAGCCGGCAATGCTTGTTTCAATGCGTGATTCTTCAACACCGTCAATTCCCAGAGCCAGTGCATTGTCAGAAGATTTTACCATGAAAGAAACGGCAATGTTGTAACCGATGTATTTGGAAACATCTGTACTGATTGTGGCATCTTTTGCACTTCTTGTAACAAGGAGAGCATTGTTTCCTGAAGTTTTGTCACTTCCTGTAAGTGTCAGGGCCGGAACATGTCCTGAACCGCGGGCTCTGAAAAGCTGAGCAGAATTTTCAAAGGATTCAGATATTCCCACCAGTTTGACCTGTGCATCATCAATAAGAATGTCAGCTGTACCGTTGGTTTCGTAGTACAGTTTGAGGCTGTTCATGTCAGCGGGAACAGAATATGTTCCGGTGATGCGATGCCATTCAGAATCACCGCACTGAACTTTAACGATGTTGGGCCAAACGCCGTCAATGTCAGCGGTAAGTGTTACTGTTTCGTCAGCGGTGCGGACCCATGCGTTGATGCAGATTGTCTGCCCTGCAAAACGGGAAACATCAAAAGCAGCACCGTTCCATGAAGCTGTTCTGCCGGAAACGAGAAGCGCACCATTTCCTCTGAAAGAATCATTCGTGATTGCAAGAACTGAATCACCGCGTCGTGAGAAACCGGAATCATTTGCGGTTCCTGCATCAAAAGAGGCATAGAAATCAGAAAAGTCTGGCTTCACATATTCTGGTTCGGGCAATGCGTCTCCGGTAATTGCAGAAACTACAGCCTGGAATGCCATTTTTGCAGAAAGATCACCATTGAAAAGCAATGGACTGGATTCTTTTTTCCATGAATTGTCGTCAGTAAGACCCCAAACAGTTACAGCAGTAAGATTTGCCCCGTTTTTCTTTGCTTCAATCAGTCTTGAGAAAAGCTGATTATAGAAGACAGCCTGATAATAATCCGCGTTGGCTCCTGATGAAGTCTGTGCAACATCCAGCTCTGTAATATTGATTTCATCCACCACTGCGTCATAACGGTTGAGTGCTGTAATGATGGCATCAATATTCGTGTTGTCACTCAGGTGACTCTGCATACCGATTCCGTCAATCAGACCTTCTCCAGTGATTGAATGTCCATTGTTGCATTCAGTCAGCAGTTTAATGATGGCAGTGCATTTGCTTTCCTGGAATTCATTGTAATCATTGTAGAAAAGCTTCGGAAGAACGGTATTGAAGTCATAAAGATCACTGAACCGGGCAGCGTATCTTTCTGAACTTGAACGGGCGTATTTGAATGCCCAGTATACAAAATCACTTCCGATCGTCTTGTACCAGTAGCTGTCACGAAGATTCCATTCGTTGGCGCCGGGTTCAATTGCTTCGTTGACAACATCCCAGGCGGTGATTACATCAGCATAACCGTTCTTGTACATATAGAACATTACGCTGTCAATGTAACTTTTCATGCGGTCAAGCATTACTTCCCGAGAAACAAGGCAGGCGGGGTCAAGTGCAGATCCTTTGTAGACAGGTTTGTAATCTTTGCAGAAAACTGCATCAGGGCACTGTGAGTGCCATACGAGAACGTGACCGCGTACTTTGATTCCGTTTGCCTTTGCCCAATCAAGCATTTCTTTTGCAGAGGAATCGATTACGAAAGGCAGATAAGATTCAGTTGCATCAGGTGAATTGTAGCCCATGTTCGTGTCGGGCTTGAGCTCGTTACCGAAAGTAATGCCATTGAACTGCTCAAGAATCAGTTTTTCTTTGGCCGGGTTTCCGATTTCGCTGAGCTGATTGTATCCGCCCCAATGGCTCAATGCTTCGCAGGCAACATTCATCGTGAAATAATCGTTGTAAAGATCTTTCAGTGCAACAAAGGAAGAAGTGTCCACGTATTTTGCGGCAGTTTTTCCGCCTGTTCCGGTGATGGAAACATCGTCAAGCAGGTAACTGAGGCCTTCTGCACCTTCAAAATAGAGAACAGCAGATGTGGCATCAGCAGGGATAGCCCTTTTTCCGGTGATTTCAGCCCAGTCAGTTCCCTTTACGGAAACTGTTCCGATCTGATTGTATGAGTCACCGGCACTTGTTGTTGTTTTTATTGTAGCCATGATCGTATTGTCTGCATTCTTTGAAACGCCGTAAGCTGCAACTTTTGCAGAAAGAACAGCTTCACCGCCGATAAAATCTTTCAGGTTGTAAGAATACCCGAAATAGTTTGCAGATCTGTCAGAAACAAGAAGAGCCTTTGAATTGCCGGCTCCTTCGTCAACAATGCTGAAAGACGGATTTCCGAATTTGGAGCCCATGATTTGACCCGCATCGGTCAGAGCATCAAAGTTTTCTGTAATTTCTGCGCTCCATCCGCAGCAGATGCAGAAAACCAGTCCCATTAAAATGGAAAGAAACAGAGATTTTTTCATTCTATCACTCCGAAAAAAGATTATAGAAGTAAGTTAAAACACAAAAAGAAGATTCAATATCAGGAAAAGAATTGATTTTTATCATTTTTTCGAACAAAGCGTGGATTCTATTGACATTGCAACGATAAATTTGTTAGTCTGAAAATCCCTAATTTGCTAAATTTTCCGGGGTGCTGACCGGATTTATATAGGAGAAAAGGCAGATGCCTACAATTAATCAGTTGATTCGTCAGGGTCGTAAAACTGCTGCAAACAGAACTAAGTCTCCCGCGCTTCAGTCTTGTCCGCAGAAACGTGGAGTTTGTACTCGCGTTATGACAGTTACACCCAAAAAACCGAACTCAGCTCTTCGTAAAGTAGCTCGTGTTCGTTTGAGTAATGGTATTGAAGTTACTGCATACATTCCCGGTATCGGACATAACTTGCAGGAACACTCAGTAGTTCTTATCCGCGGTGGTCGTGTAAAAGACCTTCCTGGTGTACGCTATCACATTATCCGCGGTACAAAAGATACTCTTGGTGTAGAAGACCGCAAACGCGGACGTTCTAAATACGGTGCCAAGAGACCTAAGGCATAAGGAGCAGATTTATGGGAAGAAAGAATAAAAGCATAAACCGTCCTTGTGTACCTGATCCCAGATACAACAGCGCAGTTGTAACAAAGTTTGTTACACGCATGATGTTGGATGGTAAAAAAGCAACAGCAATCCGCATTATCTATGAAGCACTTGATGAACTCAAGGCAAAAACAGAAAAAGATCCTTTGGAAGTTTTCCTGAAAGCTCTGGATAATGTAAAACCTCAGGTTGAAGTTAAATCTCGCCGCGTGGGTGGTGCAACATATCAGGTGCCGATCGAAATCCGCGAAAGCCGCCGCGAGGCATTGGCTATGCGCTGGGTAATCAATGCAGCACGCAGCAAGAGCGGTCACGGAATGGGTGAACGTCTTGCATCCGAACTTCTTGATGCTTACAACAACACAGGTACAGCATACAAGAAAAAGGAAGAAACACACCGCATGGCAGAAGCAAACCGCGCGTTTGCTCACTACCGCTGGTAGTTTTCAAAAAAGGCATCCGACACTCGGGTGTCTTTTTTTTTGCCCTTTTGAAAATATTTGAAAATCTTGCGGTTCATGCAAAAGTTTGCAAGGGCTTGCACAAATTATCTAAAATTGGTATAAATATAAAACCATTACCCTGTAAAAGGGGTTATTGTGGACTTCGGGTTCTTTGAGATTCAAGAGATGTTCTGTTGAACATCGGTTTTCCGTAAAGCTGTGCGAACAGCAGGTAAAACAGCCCGAACCGTCAGGACTGGTTTTGGGTTCTTGATTGCTTAGAAGCCAAACCGGTCATCGAATGTAGATTTGATGGTGTTAGGTGGTTTCAGCATTGTGCAGACCGAATGAGATGGACTGCAAAAAGCTTATCCTAATCCCTTTCAATCCTCAAATTTACACTTAACCGTGTGTGTAGTTGAATGTTCTCTTTCTGTGGAAACGATGGCATTCTTTATATACAACACAAAAACTTTTTAAGTGCCTTTATTCTGTAAGGAGGATCAAATGGCAAAGGAAAAGTTCGAAAGAACCAAACCGCACATGAACGTGGGTACCATCGGTCACGTTGACCATGGAAAGACTACACTTTCAGCGGCAATCACAATGCACTGTGCTAAAAAGTACGGTGACAAAGCACTGAAGTATGATGAAATTGATAATGCACCGGAAGAAAAAGCCCGTGGTATTACAATCAACACACGTCACCTTGAGTATCAGTCTGACAAACGTCACTATGCTCACATCGACTGCCCCGGACATGCTGACTACATTAAAAACATGATCACCGGTGCTGCTCAGATGGACGGTTCAATCCTCGTAGTTTCAGCTCCTGACTCAGTTATGCCCCAGACACGCGAACACATCCTGCTCGCACGCCAGGTTGGTGTACCGAAACTGATCGTATTCTTGAACAAAGTTGACCTTCTTGACGACCCCGACCTTCTGGAACTGGTTGAAGAAGAAGTTCGTGACGTTCTCGAATCATACGGATTCCCCCGTGACACACCTATCGTTAAAGGTTCTGCATTCAAAGCTCTGGCTGACGGTGCAACAGCAGAAGATACAGCATGTATCGACGAACTGCTGGAAACAATGGACACATACTTTGACGATCCCGTACGTGACCAGGATATGGCATTCCTTATGCCTATCGAAGACATCTTCACAATTTCCGGACGCGGTACTGTAGTAACAGGTCGTATCGAACGTGGTGTTATCAACATGAACGATCCCGTTGAAATCGTTGGTATCCGCCCCACAGCATCTTCTGTTGTAACAGGTATCGAAATGTTCAACAAAATGCTGGATCAGGGTATGGCTGGTGATAACGTTGGTATCCTTCTCCGCGGTATTGACAAGAAAGAAGTACAGCGCGGTCAGGTTCTGGCAAAACCCGGTTCAATCCACCCCCACACAAAATTCGAAGGACAGCTCTATGTTCTGTCTGCAGATGAAGGTGGACGCCACAGCCCGTTCTTCTCAGGATATCGCCCTCAGTTCTACTTCAGAACAACAGATATTACTGGAACAATTACACTTCCCGAAGGTGTAGACATGGTTAAGCCCGGTGACAACACAAAAGTTATCGGTGAACTTATCCACCCCGTTGCTATGGACAAAGGTTTGAAGTTTGCTATCCGCGAAGGTGGACGCACAATCGCTTCTGGTCAGGTAACTGAAATCATTGAATAATTTGTAATATGGACAGAAGTTCGGGTTCGCCCGGGCTTCTGTTTCGGAGGAAAAATGGCGACCGAAAAAATTCGTGTCAGACTTCGCGCATTTGATGTGGAGTTAATCGATCAGAGTGCAAAAGCAATCGTACAGACAGTACAGAAAGCCGGAGCAAAAGTATCTGGTCCCATACCGCTGCCAACCAGAATTAACAAGGTAACTGTATTGCGTTCACCTCACGTAAACAAAAAATCACGTGAGCAGTTTGAAATGCGTACTCACAAACGCCTTATTGATATCATCGAACCTTCATCAGATGTTATGGATTCATTGATGAAGCTTGAGCTTCCTGCAGGCGTGGACGTAGAAATTAAACAGTAATCCGAAAGGATGCTAAAAACGGTACGGTCCCTAGGATCAAGGGATGACGGCCGATAAGGAGAACTATCAGAATGAAAGGTCTGATTGCAAAAAAAGTGGGAATGACCCAGGTTTTTGACGAAGACGGAAACCTTACACCGGTAACCGTGATCCACGTAGAACCTAACAAAGTCATTGCCCTCAAGACAAAAGAAAACTGCGGCTATGACGCTGTTGTTCTTGGTTTGGAAGATCTTAAACCGAACAAAGTAACAAAGCCTTACGCAGGTCAGTTTTCAGAAGGAATCACTCCCAAACGTCATTTGAAAGAGTTTCGTGACTTCGAAAAAGACGTTGCTGTGGGTGATGAAGTAGGAATTGAACTTTTTGAAGGTGTCCGCTTCCTTGATGTTACAGCAACATCAAAAGGTAAAGGATTCCAGGGTGTTATGAAACGCTGGGGATTCCATGGTGGACGTGCAACACATGGTTCAAAATTCCATCGTGAACCGGGTGGTACCGGTATGAACACAACTCCGGGACATTGTTTTAAGAATGTTAAAATGCCTGGAAGAATGGGTTGTGATAAAGTAACAGTTCAGAACCTTAGAATCGTTAAAGTCGATCCTGAGCTGAATGTTGTGATGGTTCGCGGTGCTGTACCCGGGAATAAAGACTGTACGCTGATCGTTAAGTCCGCGGTAAAGAAATAACCTCGAGAGGAATGTATGGAAAAGAAAGTATTTTCAATCGATGGTAAAGAACTCAGGACGATAACATTAGATGAGAACGTATTCGGTCTTCCCGTAAATGACGATGTTATCTACTACGCCATCAATAACGAATTAGCAAACAAACGCGTTGGAACAGCCTGTACAAAAGACAGAGCAGAAGTTCACGGAAGCAATGCAAAACCCTACAAACAGAAGGGAACTGGTAATGCTCGTCGCGGTGATAAAAAGTCTCCGCTTCTGAGAGGCGGCGGTGTGGTATTCGGACCGAAACCCCGTGATTTCAGTTTTGCTTTGCCCAAGAAAGTAAAGCGTTTGGCAATGAAGTCAATTTTGAGTGGAAAAGCTCAGAATGACACATTAACAGTAATCGAAGATTTTTCAGTTGAAAGCGGAAAAACAAAAGATTTGGTTAAGATTCTCAACAATTTTGCAAAAGATGAGAGAACAGTAATCATTCTGAAAGATGATGATGCAATGATCAAACGTGCTGGACGCAACATTCATAACGTGTCTTTCCTTTCATTCAATCGTCTTCGTGCTCATGACCTTTTCTATGCAAGAAAAGTTCTGGTACTTGAGACAGCTGTAAAAAATCTTTCTGATTTTTATAGTAACGAAAACGAGGAGGCAAAATAATGATGTATGAAGATATCCTTATTGCGCCCGTGTTGTCTGAAAAAGCAACACTTTTGCGTGAAGAAGGCAAATACGTTTTTAAAGTAGCTCCTGAAGCCAATAAATATCAGATTAAAGAAGCAGTACGCAAACTCTTTAATGTAAAAGTTGTTGACTGTACTGTTATGAATGTCGGTGGAAAAATGAAACGGCTGCGCGGCAGACCGGGACGTACTTCCAGTTGGAAAAAGGCAATCGTTCGGCTTGCTCCGGGCGAAACAATCAAAGTGTTCGAAGGCGTCTGAGCCTAAGACCGCGATATTGAAGGAGAACCATAATGGCTCTTAAAGTATATAAGCCTATTACCGCAGGTACGAGAACCCGTATTGATTTGCGGAGAGACGAGCTTACTGCTGACAGACCTGAGAAAAGTCTGACAAGCGGACGCAAGTCTAATGGTGGACGCGGTGCTAAGGGACGTATTTCAGTACGTCATCAAGGCGGCGGACACAAAAGACGGTACCGGGAAATCGATTTCAAACGTGATAAACACGGAATCCCCGGAACTGTTAAGACAATTGAATATGATCCTAACAGAAGTGCAAACATTGCGTTGATTTTCTATGCTGATGGAGAAAAACGCTACATTATCGCTCCTAAAGGATTGGAAATCGGACAGAAGATTGTTTCTGGTGAAAAAGCAGCTCTCGCTTTGGGAAATGCTCTTCCTTTGGAATCAATCCCTGTTGGTTTCACTGTTCATAACATCGAATTGAACCTTGGCCGTGGTGGACAGCTTGCCCGTTCTGCAGGTACCAGTGCTCTGGTTGCAGCAAAAGAAGGCGAGTATGTAACAATCAAACTTCCTTCAGGCGAAATTCGTCGTGTTCATCAGAAATGCTATGCAACAATCGGAACAGTTGGAAACGAAGATCTTATGAATACATCACTTGGAAAAGCTGGTCGTGCTCGTTGGATCGGACGCCGTCCTACTGTACGTGGTATGGCAATGAACCCAGTTGATCATCCGCTGGGTGGTGGTGAAGGTGCTGGTAAAGGTCGCAACCCGGTTACACCGTGGGGACAGCCTTGTCGTGGATACAAAACCCGTAATAAGCGGAAGGTGTCAGACAACTTTATTGTCTCTCGCCGGAAGAAGTAAATTAGGAGTTAACCGTGTCAAGATCTGTTAAAAAAGGACCTTTCATCGAAAAGAGCCTTTACAAGAAGGTTGTTGAAATGAATAAGCAGTCGGATAGAAAGATGATTAAAACATATTCTCGCTGTTCGACAATTATTCCTGAAATGGTAGGAAATACTATTTCTGTATATAACGGCAAATCATGGGTTCCTGTATACGTTACAGAAAACCTCGTCGGTCACAAACTCGGCGAGTTTTCACCCACTCGTATCTTCCGTGGTCATGCCGGATCTGATAACAAGGCTGGAAAATAATAGGTGGATATGATGGCTGAAAAAAGCGGATATATTGCCACTACAAAATTTCTGATTGCTTCACCTACAAAGGTTCGTCCTGTAGCTAATGTGGTAAAAAGAAAGACTTGTTCAGAGGCTATGGCTATTCTTGAGAATATGCCGCAGAAAGGTGCAAAACTGATTCGCGCTACACTTAAGTCTGCAATCGCAAATGCACTTTATGCTAACAAAAAACTTGATGAAGATATGCTCTATATCAAGGAAATTCGGATTGACGAAGGTCCTCGTCTTAAGAGAATTTGGTTCCGTGCCCGTGGCCGTGCTGATATGCTCTTGAGAAGAATGTGTCATATCACCGTCATTGTTGATGAAAAGGCGGGGGAATAAAGTGGGACAGAAAGTAAATCCTATCGGATTACGCCTTGGCGTAAATAAAACTTGGTCCTCTCGCTGGTATGCAGATCCTCGTGAGTACGCAGATTTGGTACTTGAAGATCTGAAAATCAGAAAGATGGTTCAGGAACTGCCGGAATGCAAAAATGCAGATATTGCTGAGATTGAAATTATTCGTCATCCTCAGCGGATTACAATTGTAATTCATACTGCTCGCCCCGGTGTTATTATTGGTGTAAAAGGTGCCAACATTGAAAAAATTGGCGTCGAAATCCAGAAAAAGCTGACAAAGAAAGTTCAGATCAAAATCAAAGAGGTCAAAAGAGCTGAAATCAATGCTTCTCTGGTTGCACAGAATATTGCCCGCCAGTTGGAAAACCGCGGTTCTTTCCGCAAGTGTTTGAAACAGGCAACAGGCAATGCCATGAAAGGTGGCGCTCAGGGTATCAAAATCCGTTTGAGCGGACGTCTTGGTGGTGCAGATATGTCACGTACAGAAGAGTACAAAGATGGTCGCGTTCCTCTTCATACACTTCGTGCAGACATTGATTATGGATTTGCTGAAGCTTTGACAACATTCGGAAAGATTGGTGTTAAAGTTTGGGTATATAACGGAATGATGTATGGTCATGAGCAGAACGAAGATGCTGGACAGCTTCTGAGAAAACGCCGCGACCGCACAGAGCGCAGTTCTGACAATGCAGACAATGCAGACAAAAAGAAAGACCGCGCTCCACGCGCTTCTAAAGCTTCAAGGAGTTAGTCATGGCACTGAGTCCTAAGAGAGTAATGCACCGTAAAGTGCAGCGCGGTAGAATCAAAGGTAACGCAACACGTGGTAATTACCTGGATTTTGGTGATGTAGCACTGGTTGCTCTTGAACCGATTTGGTTGAGCGCAAAACACATTGAAGCAGCTCGTGTTGCTTTGAACCGTAAACTGAACCGTAAAGGTCAGGTTTGGATTAGAGTATTCCCGGACAAACCGATTTCCAAACACCCTGCAGAAAGCCGCATGGGAAAAGGAAAAGGTGCTCCGGAATTCTGGGCCGCAGTTATTAAACCGGGTCAGATTTTGTTTGAAATCGGCGGTGTAGATGAGAATCTTGCTGCAGAAGCTTGCCACCTTGCAGGAAGCAAACTCCCGATTAAAACAAAAGTTGCATTCAAAACTCGTGTAGAGTAAGGAGTAAAAGATGGCAAAAGCTGCAAAGAAAGAACTGTCTTATTCCGAACTTGTTGCGAAACGGAATGAGCTGAGCAAGAAGTATATGGATCTTAGATTCCAGATGGTTGTTGGACACGTTGATAATCCGATGCAGAAACGTACAATGCGTCGTGAAATTGCAACGCTTAATACGCTTATCCGGCAGAAAGAAATCGCCGGATTGGATAAGTAGGAGCTGACCCGTGGAAGAACAGAATGTTCAGAACAAGGCCGGTAAACGCTCTTTTGTTGGAATTGTTACCAGTGACAAAATGGACAAAACCATTGTTGTTTCAGTAACAACCAAAAAGCTTCACCCGCTTTATAAAAAGTACGTTACACGCGTCAAGAAATGCAAGGCTCATGATGAACTGAACGATGCACATACAGGTGACACAGTTCGCATCGTGGAATGCCGCCCCTTGAGTAAAGACAAGTGCTGGCGCCTTGCCGAGATCGTTGAACGGGCACGCTAAGGAGAACTGACATGATTCAAATGCAGACAAATTTGACTGTTGCTGACAACTCCGGTGCTAAAACAGTTCAGTGTATCAAAGTTATCGGCGGATCACATCGTCGCTATGCAAGTATCGGTGATGTTATTGTAGTTGCTGTTAAGGATGCTATTCCTACATCAACTATCAAAAAGGGATCTGTTGAAAAGGCTGTAATCGTACGTATTGCAAAGGAATATCGTCGTCCTGACGGAACATATATTCGCTTTGATGACAACGCTTGTGTTATCATTGATGCAAATAAAAACCCCAAAGGAAAACGTGTATTTGGTCCTGTAGCCCGTGAACTCCGCGATATGGATTACATGAAAATTGTATCTCTCGCACCGGAAGTTCTGTAAGGTCGTAGGAGAAATTGAATATGGAAAAGAAATTCAAGATTCGCAAGGACGATACAGTTCAAGTTATTGCTGGAAAAGATAAGGGCAAACGGGGAACCGTTGTCCGCGTTATCCGCGACAAAGACAGAGTTATCGTTGCAGGTGTAAACCTTGTAAAGAAAGCGATGAAAAAACGCAACCAGCAGGATCGTGGTGGAATCGCAGAAGTAGAAGCACCTTTGCACATTTCAAATGTTGCAATCGTTTGCAAAAAATGTGGTCCTACCAGAATTGGTTATAAACTCGACGGCGACAAAAAACTTCGCGTTTGCCGTAAATGTGGAGACACACTGTAATGAGTAATTACGTACCCCGGCTTAAGAAAGTCTATAACGACACTATTGCCCCGGAGCTCTTTAAAGAACTCGGATACAAGTCCGTCATGCAGATTCCTGCAATCAAAAAGATTGTAGTCAGCATGGGTGTGGGTGAAGCTCTCTCAAATAAGAAACTCCTTGATGCCGCAGTGACTGACCTGACAGCTATTACAGGTCAGAAGGCTGTGAAAACCAAGGCGAAAAAATCAATTGCTAACTTCAAGTTAAGAGAGGGCAATGAGGTTGGTGTAATGGTAACATTGCGCGGTGCAAGAATGTATGAATTCCTTGATCGTCTTATCAATGTTGCATTACCCCGTGTTAAGGATTTCCGCGGTATCAAGGCTACTGGCTTTGATGGACATGGAAACTATTCGCTTGGTATTACTGAACAGATTATCTTCCCTGAAATCGACTTCGACAAAATCGAAAAAGTTTCAGGTTTGAATATCAACGTTGTGACAAGTGCAAAGACTGACAGCGATGCTCGTGCTCTGCTTACCAAGTTTGGAATGCCTTTCAGGAAGTAAGTGAGGACTTAGTACATGGCTAAAAAATCAATGATTATCAAGGCAGCCCGCACACCTAAATACAGCACACGGAAATATAACCGTTGCCAGATCTGCGGACGTCCTCGTGGATATCTTGGGAAATACAAGATGTGTCGTCTTTGTTTCCGCAAGCTCGCCAGCGAAGGTCTTCTTCCTGGTGTAACAAAATCCAGCTGGTAGTATAGGAGATTAGAGATGAGTGTTTCAGACCCTATCGCAGATATGCTTACCAAGGTTCGGAATGCGGCTATGGCCCGTCACGAGAAAGTAGATGTTCCTACTTCCAAACTCAAATTGGAAATCGTGAAAATTCTGAAAGCTGAAGGTTATATTAAGAACTTCAAAAAAGTAAGCCAGGATGGCTTCAACGGCATCCGTATTTTCTTGAAGTATGATGATGAAAATAACTCTGTTATTCACGGAATCGAAAAAGTTTCTACTCCCGGTCGCCGTGTTTATGCAGGTTATAAGGATCTGCCCCGTGTCTACAATGGATACGGTACTGTAATCGTGTCTACCTCTCTGGGTGTTACTACTGGTAAAAAAGCCTCTGAGAAAATGGTAGGCGGTGAATTGATCTGCACCGTTTGGTAATAGGAGCTTAAGATGCCATCAAGAATTGGAAAACTTCCTGTTGCTGTTCCTGCAGGTGTAAAAGTAACTGTTTCACCGGCACTGATTACTGTAGAAGGTCCCAAGGGAAAACTTGAACAGGAATACAACAACCTCGTAACAATCGAAGTTGCTGACAATGCTGTTGTAGTAAAACCCGTTAATACTTCAAAAGAAGCAAGTGCAGCACATGGTTTGTACCGCCAGTTGATCAACAACATGGTTGTTGGTGTAACAGCAGGCTATACAAAAAATCTTGTGATTAATGGTGTAGGTTTCCGTGCAGAAGTACAGGGAAATCTGCTTGTAATGAATCTCGGTTATTCATCAGAGTTTATCGCCCTGATTCCTGAAAACCTGACTGTAACAGCAGATGCTCAGGGTAAGATTTCAATTACTGGAATCAGCAAACAGGAAGTTGGTGAATTTGCCGCTGATTTGAGAAAACTCAGAGCACCTGAACCTTACAAAGGTAAAGGTATCAAGTATGAGAACGAGACAATCAGACGTAAAGTCGGTAAGTCCGGTGTAAAATAAGGGTGTAGCTATATGTTTAAGAAACTTAATGACAAAGACAGAAAGCGGCTTAAGAGAAAGGTTCACATCCGTAAGACACTTCGCGGTAGTGCCGAGCGTCCCCGCTTGACAGTTACTCGTAGCAATACAAATCTGTATATGCAGGCTATCGATGACGATGCTGGAAAGACTTTGGCTTCTATTTCTACTCTTGAAAAAGAGTTTGCTTCTCTCAAACCCAATACAGAGGGTGCTGAAAAGCTTGGAGAAGCAATGGGCAAAAGACTTGCAGAAAAAGAAATCAAAACTGTGGTATTCGACCGCAACGGTTATCTGTATCACGGTGTTGTTAAGGCTCTTGCTGACGGCACTCGCAAAGCCGGTATCGTATTCTAGGAGATGTTAATGGAACACCAGAAGAATTATGATAAGGATCAGCCGAAAGAAAAAGAATTTGTTGAGAAACTCGTAAAACTCAACAGAACTGCAAAAGTTGTAAAAGGCGGACGCAGATTTTCTTTCTCGGCATTGACTGTTGTTGGTGACAAAAAAGGCAGAGTCGGATTTGGTTTCGGTAAAGCAAATGATGTTACTGAAGCTATTCGCAAAAGCGTTGACAGAGCAAAGAGAAACTTGATTACTGTTCCTCTTAAGAACGGTACAATTCCGCATGAAATTCAGGCAGAATACAAGAGTTCTTCTGTTTTGCTCAAACCTGCATGTTCCGGTACCGGTATTATTGCCGGTGGCGCAGTTCGTGCTGTTCTTGAAGCTGCAGGCGCAACTGATGTTATGTCAAAGTCACTTGGCTCACGCACATCAGTAAACGTTGTTCGCGCAACTTTTGAAGCTTGCAAAGGCCTCATGGATGCACGTACCGTTGCCAAAAACAGGGGCAAAACCCTGAAAGATTTGTGGGGTTAATGGTATGGCTAAAGAAGACAAGAAAGTTAAAGTAACTTTGATCCGGAGTACAATCGGACAGAAGCCTGAAAAACGTGCTACTGTACGTTCTCTGGGTCTTAGAAAGATCAACTCCAGTGCTGAGCACGTAGCAAACCCTGCCATCATGGGCATGATTGCTTCTGTACAGCATTTGGTAAAAGTTGAGGAGATGAACTGATGTCAGATTACACACTTAAAGCTCCCTACGGTGCTACAAAAAACAGAAAACGTGTCGGACGCGGTTCATCTTCAGGACTGGGTTCAACAGCCGGCCGTGGTAACAAAGGTCAGCAGTCACGTTCAGGTGGAAAAGTATACGTTGGTTTCGAAGGTGGTCAGATGCCTTTGTACCGCCGTATTGCACGCCGTGGTTTCTCAAACTACTACTTCAAAAAAGAGTATGAAATTTTCAATCTTTCTGAGATTGAAGCAAAATATTCTTCAGACGAAGTGGTAAACAAAGAAACACTGATCCAGAAAGGAATGCTGAAAAAAGCTTCTGCTCTGGTAAAAGTGCTTGGCGATGGTGAATTGACCAAAAAACTCACAGTCGACGTAGATAAAGTTTCTGCTTCTGCAAAAGAGAAGATAGAAAAAGCTGGCGGAAGCGTAAAAGAAGCTGCCGCTGAGTAACGGAGACTGAGAGCACATGGCACATAATCCTATTGTAAACATGTTTAGAGTAAAAGAACTGCGTCAGCGCATTCTTTTTACTTTTTTGATTCTTGCAGTATTTCGCTTGGGTAGTGTTTTAACTATCCCCGGAATTAATCCACAGGCACTGACTTCCTATTTTGATACTCTCACAAGCGGTAGCAATGCGTTTGTAGATTATATGGATTTCTTTGCCGGTGGTGCTTTCTCAAACTTTTCTGTGTTTATGTTGGGCGTAATGCCCTACATTTCAACACAGATTATCATGCAACTTGCTCTGATCATCTTCCCCAGTCTGAAAAAGATTGTTCAGGAAGATGGCGGACAGAAAAAATTCAATGCATGGACACGCATTGGAACAGTTTTTGTATGTCTTATTCAGTCAGTTGCAGTTAGAGCTTATGCTGCCAGCATTCCTGATGCTATTCTGATTTCTAACAGTGTTGTATTTACACTCATTGTTATGATCACTGTAACAACAGGAACAATGATAACAATTTGGCTTGGTGAGCAGATTACTGCCCGCGGAATCGGCAACGGTATTTCAATGCTGATTTTCGCTGGTATTGTTGCCCGTCTTCCCTCTGCAGTATGGGAACTGGGACGCATGGTAAAAAATGGCGACATCAATGTTGTTTTCGTTATCGTTGTACTTCTTATGTTTGCAGGAATCATTGCTCTTGTTGTTTATGAACAGCAGGGTGAACGCAAGATTCCGATCCACTATGCAAAACGGGTTGTCGGTAGAAAAATGTATGGCGGACAGAGTACATACATTCCTTTCAAAATCAATCCGTCCGGAGTTATCCCGGTAATTTTTGCTTCTTCATTCCTTACATTCCCTCTCCAGATTGCAACAAGTTTGGGTCCGAATGTTCGTTGGTTGCAGAAACTTGCCAATTTCTTAACTCCCAGTGGTGTTTGGTATAACATTCTCGAAGTTTTGTTGATCATTTTCTTTGCTTACTTCTACACACAGGTAACCCTGAACCCCTCAGAAATTGCAAAGAATATCCGTGAAAACGGTGGTTCTATTCCCGGAATCAGAAGTGATAAAACTGAAGAGTATATGCAGAAGGTTTTGAACAGATTGATTCTTCCCGGTGCTTTGTACCTGGCTGTAATTGCTGTTCTGCCTACAATTATTCAGAACTTGTTCGGCTTCCCCCAGTCAATTTCAATGTTGATGGGTGGTACATCACTCTTGATTCTGGTCGGAGTTGACCTTGATACCATGAGCCAGGTTGAAGCACTTTTGAAGATGCATCACCATGACGGATTGGTAAAACACGGAAAAATTCGTTCAAGAAATCTGTAGTTTTGTAAATAGCTATAGCAAAAGTTTTGAAAATAGTGTTTAATGGACGGACGCGGAATTGCTACCATTGCGGTTAGCTATAATTTCGCTCCGTTTTAACACTTTCCCAGGGGGATTTTTATGAAAGTACGAACCAGCGTAAAGCCCATTTGCGATAAGTGTAAGGTTATCAAAAGATTCGGTGTAGTCCGGATTATTTGTTCCAACCCCAAACACAAGCAAAGACAGGGCTGAGGAGTAACAGATGGCTCGAATTGCGGGAGTTGACCTCCCAAACAAACATGTCAATATTGCTTTGACATATATTTACGGCATTGGTCGTTCTTCTGCAGAAGAAATCTGCAAGAAGGCAAAGCTCGATCCTAACCGCATGATGAACGATCTTTCAATCGATGAAGTTGCCGCTCTGCGTACAATTATCGATAACGAATACAAAGTAGAAGGTCGTCTGCGTTCTGAGATCGGTTTGAATATCAAACGCCTTATGGATATTGGCTGTTATCGTGGTCTTCGCCACAGAAAAGGACTTCCTGTTCGTGGACAGAGAACTCGTACCAACTCACGTACTCGCAAAGGTAAGAAAAAGACCGTTGCAGGTAAGAAGAAATAAGGTGGAGGTAAAGTAACGTGGCAACCGTAAAAAAACGGAAAGAAAAGAAAAGCGTTTACGAAGGTAACGTGTATATTCAGGCAACGTTTAACAACACGATCGTTACAATCACAGATATGAAAGGAAATGCTCTTTCATGGGCTTCTTCCGGTGGTCTGGGATTTCGTGGTGCTAAAAAATCAACACCTTTTGCAGCACAGTCTGTAGCAGAAACAGCAGTTCAGAAAGCTGCCAGCTATGGTCTTCGTGAAGTACATGTTTATGTAAAAGGTCCTGGTGTTGGTCGTGAATCAGCTGTTCGCTCTCTTGGTGCTCTTGGATTGAAGGTACGTTCTATTTCTGACGTAACACCTATTCCTCACAATGGATGCCGTCCAAGAAAGACACGCAGGATGTAAAGGAGAACTTGAATAATGGGTAAAAGTACACAACCGTTATTAAAGAGATGTAAGGCATTGGGAATTAATCCTGTTGTAATGGGTTACGGAAAGGAATCAAAAAGAAACCAGAAAGAAACCCGCAAAAAGATGTCTGAATATGGTCTTCAGTTGAACGAAAAACAGAAGGTTAAGTTTATCTATGGTCTTCTGGAAAAACAGTTCAGCAGATACTATGAACAGGCTGCAAGAAAACAGGGTGTTACCGGTGAATTGCTGCTTCAGATTCTTGAAAGTCGCCTTGACAATGTTGTTTTCAGACTTTGCTTTGCAAAAACACGTGCAGAAGCTCGTCAGCTGGTAAGTCATGGACATATTACTGTAAATGGTAAAAAAGTTGACATTGCTTCTTACCAGGTAAAAGTTGGCGACGTTATTGCAGTAAAAGAGAAGAGCAAAAACACAGCTGGTGTAAAACTCATTCTCGCAAAGAATGGTAACAGAGCTGTTCCCGGTTGGCTTGAAATCGACAGAGACAACTACAGTGGAAAAGTGGTTGCTTTGGCTACAAAGGCTGATATTGACTTTGCAGTTAAAGAAAACCTTATTGTTGAGTACTATTCTAAATAAGGAGCTTAAATGGCCCGGAAAAATCTGCTTAAAGGATTTAAGAAGCCCAAGGGAATCCAGTTTGAGCATATTGAAACTAATCCGAATTACGGAAAGTTTACCGCTTTCCCTTTTGAAACAGGTTTCGGTACAACTGTGGGAAACACACTGCGCCGCATTCTCCTGTCTTCAATTCAGGGATATGCAATCAGTTCAGTTCGTATTACATCATACGATCCTGACGGTGTAGCTCACGTAATTTCAAGTGAATTTGAATCAATTCCTAACGTTGTTGAGGATGCACTTGAAGTTTTGAATGCACTTAAGCAAATCCGTCTGAGACTTGCTGAAGATGTTGAGTCGGAAACTTTCACTTTTGAGTTCAAAGGACCCGGAAAAGTTACAAGTGACATGTTGGACCGGGGTGAGCAGCTTGAAATTATGACAAAAGATCTGCCTCTTTTCACAATGATGGAAGGAGCTCATCTTGAGTTTGATGTTCAGGTTGACTTTGGCCGCGGCTATGTTCCTGCAGAAACAAATGAGCACTACATTGAAATTGTTGGTACAATTCCGATGGATGCAATTTTCACACCGATTCCAAGGGTAAAATATTCAATTGAACCTTGTCGCGTGGGACAGCGGAACGATTATGATAAGCTTGTACTCGAGATTTGGACTGATGGCACAGTAACTCCGGAAGATGCTCTTGCTGAAGCTGCAAAAATTGCAAAAGATCATTTTTCAATCTTTGTTAACTTTAACGACAGTGAAATGGGCCTTGATGGCGGGGAAATCGATCTTGAAGATGGAATCCGTCAGCTGCTTGGAACACCTGTTGAAGAACTTGAACTTTCTGTTCGCTCTTCAAACTGTCTGAAAAATGCAAATATTCGCACAATCGGCGAATTGACAAAGAAGACAGAAGATGACATTGCAAAGACCCGTAATTTTGGTAAAAAGAGTTTGACCGAAATTAAGGAAAAGCTTCAGGAATGGAACTTGAGTCTTGGAATGACAGATTACAGTCATTTAAAGAACGCTGCCAGTTTAACAAAGCAGAAGGAAGAATTCGATGAATCATAAAATTGGGTTTAACCCACTTTCTCGCACAACGGCTCATCGCCGTGCAATGTCTAGAAACATGGTCACATCTCTGTTCAGATATGAGCGTATTACTACGACAAAAGCAAAAGCACTTGAAGTAAGAAAAGCAGCCGAAAAGCTGATTACACGTGCAAAAGAAGACACAGTACATAACCGCAGAATTGCAGCAAAATTCATTCAGGATGAAATTGTTCTTGCAAAACTGTTCAAAGACATTGGTCCCCGTATGAAGGACAGAAATGGTGGTTATACACGTGTTCTTAAAATCGGATACCGTCAGGGTGACGCTGCTGACATGGTGATTTTGGAACTGGTTGATTACAAACTGAGCGATGGCAAGAAAGAAGAAAAGAAAGAACCTGCCAAAGCAAAGAAAGAAAGCAAAGAGACATCTGCAAAGAAAGCTCCTGCTAAGAAATCAACAGCTAAAAAAACAACAGCAAAAAAAGCTGCTGAAGAAGCTGCTCCTGCTGAAGCAAAAACTGAGGAGTAAAATATGTCCAAAGCACATCGTGGAAAAGGTATTCGTGAGTTGCCTGCTCATGGACGTGGAATCTGCGCTATTTGTAAAATTGAACACATCAAAACACTTTATGAAACTGAAGTGGATGGCGCAAAGGCAAAAATTTGCAAATATTGCAATGCACAGCTGAAAAACAAAAAGAAATAAGCTGTGATTCAGTAAACTGAACGGTTTACACAGCCGCTCCCGAAGGTTGAACCTGGCGGGGCGGCTTTATTTTTTTTAAATGCGCTATTTTTGAGCGGGCGTTGCGGGCCGGCGCCTGAGGCCCGCTGGAAGGGGGTGTGGCGAAAACGCGGAGCGGTTGAGCCCAGGGGGAAGGCCGAGCTGGAAGCGTCGCGAAGCGCGCTTACTGCGATTTTCCCCCAAAAATTGAAATCATTGGAAATACATTGAAATCTCTTGAAGAAAATTGAGATTTTTGGTAAATTTTTTGCATGAACGCGTTGATTTTACAGAAAAAAATTATTTCTCTTGTAAATAATCGCTTGATTTATTTTTGATTTTTGACTGAATTCGAGTTTTTCGGGTTCAGTTTTTTTTTGTACGGAGCAGAAAATGGCAAAGAGAACAGACATCAACAAGGTGCTGATTATCGGTTCTGGACCGATTGTTATCGGACAGGCATGTGAATTTGACTATTCAGGAACTCAGGCTTGTAAAGCTCTGCGGGAACAGGGTTACAAAATTGTTCTGGTTAACTCGAATCCTGCAACAATCATGACTGACCCGGTGATGGCAGATGCAACTTATATTGAGCCTTTGAATTTGGAACGGCTTACACAGATTATTGAGAAGGAGCGTCCTGATGCACTTTTGCCCAACTTGGGAGGACAGACAGGTCTTAACTTGGCTCAGGAACTTAACAAGGCTGGTGTTCTGGAAAAATATGGCGTTCAGGTAATCGGTGTAAATCTTGATGCAATTGAACGCGGTGAGGACCGTGAGGTTTTTAAGGAAACAATGACAAAATTGGGAATTGAAACTCCCAAATCTGATATTTGCTATTCTGTTGAGGAAGCTGAAAAAATTGCTTCTGATATCGGGTTCCCGATTGTTGTTCGGCCTGCATACACAATGGGCGGTGCAGGTGGCGGTTTCTGCTACAACATGGAAGAATTGCGGACAATTGTAACAAATGGTCTGGATCTTTCGCTGACCCACCAGTGCCTGATTGAGGAATCTATTCTTGGTTGGGAAGAGCTGGAAGTTGAAGTTGTTCGCGATGCAAAGAATCAGATGATTGCAATCTGTACAATCGAAAACATTGATGCAGTGGGTGTGCATACAGGTGACTCTTTCTGTGCTGCTCCTTTTATGACAATTGACAAGGATCTGGAAGACAGGCTGGTAAAGGATGCTTTCAAGATTGTTGAATCAATCGGTGTTATCGGTGGAACAAACGTTCAGTTTGCTCATGATCCCAAGACGGGCCGCGTGGTTATCATTGAAATCAACCCGAGAACTTCACGTTCTTCTGCTTTGGCTTCAAAGGCTACAGGATTTCCCATTGCTCTGATTTCTGCAAAACTTGCAAGTGGAATGACACTGGATGAAATTCCTTATTGGCGTGACGGAACTTTGGAAAAATATACTGCAGGCGGATGTCCGGACGGGGATTATGTGGTTCTGAAATTTGCACGCTGGGCTTTTGAAAAGTTCCGGGGTGTAGAAGATTCTTTGGGAACACAGATGAAGGCCGTTGGCGAAGTAATGGCAATCGGAAAGACTTTTAAGGAAACTTTCCAGAAAGCTATCCGCGGTTTGGAAAATGGTCGCTCAGGTCTTGGCTTTGCAAAGGATTTCAACAAGAAAACTGCTGAAGAACTTTGTGAAATGCTGAAAGTTGCTTCAAGCGAGCGCTGGTTCATCATTTATGAGGCAATCCGCAAAGGTGTTTCTTTGGATCGCCTTAATGAAATTACTTATGTAAAGAAAGAATTCCTTAAGGAAATGGCTGAACTGGTAGAAACTGAAGAAAAAATGCTTCAGACACCGGGGCAGATGCCGGCGGACGAACTTCTGATTCAGGCTAAGAAAGAGGGATTCAGCGACAAATACATTGCGAAAATTCTTGGAATCAGGGAAAAGGATGTCCGCAAGAAGCGAACAGAACTTGGCGTAAAGGAAGGCTGGCTGGCTGTTCCTGTAAGCGGCGTTGAAAATGCAAATTATTATTATTCTACATACAATGATGTGGACAAGGCTCCTGCTTCTGACAACAAGAAAAAAATCATGATTCTGGGTGGCGGGCCCAACAGAATCGGTCAGGGTATTGAGTTTGACTACTGCTGCTGTCATGCGGCTATGCAGCTGAAGAAAATGGGTTATGAGACAATTCTGGTCAACTGTAACCCGGAAACAGTTTCTACTGACTATGACACTTCTGACAAACTTTATTTTGAGCCTGTTACTTTGGAAGATGTTCTGCAGATTTATGAAAAGGAAAAACCGGAGGGCGTAATTGTTCAGTTCGGTGGGCAGACTCCGCTGAATATTGCACGTGCTTTGAGCGACGAAGGTGTAAAGATTCTGGGAACTTCAATTGATTCAATTGACATTGCTGAAGACCGTGATTTGTTCCGCAAGATGATGGACAAACTGGGGATTCCAATGCCGGAAAGTGCAATGGCTGCAAACTTTGATGAAGCAAAGGCCGCTGCAGACAGAATCGGTTATCCGATCATGATCCGTCCTTCATTTGTTCTGGGCGGTCGCGGAATGGAAGTAATTTATGACGAAGATATGCTTCGTGAATATGTTGCAAAAGCTGTTGGCGTAACACCGGACAGACCGCTTCTGATTGACCGCTTCCTGCACAATGCTTTGGAATGCGAAGCAGATGCTCTTAGTGACGGAAAACAGGTTTATATTCCTGCAGTAATGGAACATGTTGAATTGGCCGGAATTCACTCAGGAGACTCTGCCTGTGTTATTCCGCCTGTTTCAATTCCTGCAGAAAATTTGGCTACAATCAAGGATTATACTCGCAAAATTGCAGAAAGCCTCCATGTTGTGGGTCTTATGAACATGCAGTATGCAATTGAAAACGGAAAAGTTTTTGTAATTGAAGCAAATCCCCGTGCAAGCCGCACAGTTCCGCTTGTTTCAAAAGTTTGTAACACTCAGATGGCTCGGCTTGCGACACGTCTTATGCTTGGCGAAAACTTGGGCGACCTGCAGCTGAAGGAAAAGGTTATTCCTCATTACGGATGTAAGGAAGCGGTTCTGCCGTTCAACAAGTTCCCCGGTGTTGACCCGGTTCTGGGACCGGAAATGCGTTCAACAGGTGAGGTTCTTGGTTTGGCTGAGAACTTTCCCCTGGCTTTCTACAAAGCTGAAGAAGCAGCAAACTCTGAACCGCCAGCAGCTCCTGTAAACGGCGAGAAAAAGACTGTTCTGATTTCTTTGAGCAACAAGGACAATCAGAAGACGGAAGCTTTGGACATGGCTCGGGCTTTCAGTTACTTGGGATTCAAGATTCTGGCCACTGAAGGAACAAACAAGTTCTTCAATGCAAACGGAATAAAATCAGAGATGATTGCGAAGATTGGGGAAGGACGGCCTAATGTTCTGGACGTGATTCTGAACAAAGAAGTTTGTCTGGTAATCAATACTCCTGGAATCCGCCGGGAAAAACGTGAACATGCGGGTACTATCCGCAAGTCTGCTTTGAAGTACAAGGTGCCTTACATTACGACTCTTGCAGGCGCAAAAGCGGCTGTGGACGGAATTGGTACTGTACGCGGAGGAAAGGGAGAGGTAAAATCGCTTCAGGAATATCATGCTGCGATAAACTAAAAAAATGGGCAGATGGTTCCAGCGAAAACCCGTCAAAAGCCACAGCGCAGCAAATGCGATTGTGTTTTTTGCGGGAACTTCGACTGCGGCACTCTGCCCATTTTTTTTGCAAGGATGAAAGAATGAGAGGAAGGCAGAGGGTTCCAGCGAAATTCTGCCCTTTTTTTCAGTAATACGATGTTTTTGATTCATTCATCGGGAAATTTTTCATGACAATGTGGGGGCGGAGAGAGTCTTCAATTGCTTTGGAAGATCCTTCGACTGCGCTCCGGATGACATGAAGAAGTGCATTCCGGATGACATGTTTGGCCGGGTTGCGCGGGATTGGAAGGGCGGCGGAGCCGAAGACCGGAGGGAGCGGAGCGAGTGAGGACTTTGGAGCGGGAGCGGAACCCTGGAAAGCCCCCAAACTGAATAGGGTTCGCCCGAAAAAATCATTTGGTTTTGTAGAGTATTGAAGGCCGGCCGCCGGTTTCGTAGTTGACTTGCTCAAGAATTTGGTTTGACTGGACGAGATAAGTGAGGTAGTGGCGGACGGTGACTACAGAAAAGCCAAGTTTATCGGCAACCATGTCTGCTGACTGCCAGCCGCAGTTGTGTGTGAAATATGTGAGAATTGTGTCCAGGGTTTTTTTCTGGATGCCTTTTGGGTATTCGATTTTGGGGCCGGGTGAATTTGTGATGATGCTGTCTATGGATTTTTGGTCGAGAATTGAATTCTGTTTTAAGGTTGTGACTTTGACGGTAAATTTTTCGAGGGAAACGGAAAAACGTTCCAATGTGAATGGTTTGATAAGATAATCCAGAACGCCAAGGTGCATTGTTTCCTCCAATGTGGCGCTGTCATTTGCGGCGGTTACCATAATGACTTCTGAAGGAATTTGTCTGTTTCTGATTTGTTTGAGTGTTTCAACGCCGTCCATGGAGGGCATGAAGACATCGAGCACGATCAGGTCAACGGAATTGCTGTCAAGAAAGGCCAATGCTTCTTCTCCGTTCCGCGCAGTTGCAACAACGGAAAAATCTTTGTTGTTCTCAACGTAATGCTGGTTGATCATGGCAACCATCGGGTCATCTTCTACAATCAAAACTTTGTACATAATGCTCTTCTGATATCCAAATCTTATTTTCTCAATTTTACAGTAAAGCAGGCACCTTGACCAATCTGGGATTCGACGGAAATGCTTCCGCCAAGGCTTTGGACAAGCTGACGGGTGTGGTAAAGTCCTACGCCGCGGCCGGTTCCTTTTGTGGAAAACCCGTTGTCAAAGATTTTTTCCATGAATCCGGGTGCGATTCCCGGGCCTGAATCCTGAACAAAAAGCAGCATCTCTCCGGGTTTTGTAAAAACTCCTACGATCAGTTCTTTTGTCTGGTTGTTGCTGTGGTTCATTGCGTCCAAAGCGTTGTCTATAAGGTTTCCGGAAATGGTGACGAGGGCTTCGGATGGAATGGAAATATCGTTGGAATTGTAGCAGGAGCCTTCTTTGAGGGAAAACTTTACATTGCATTCGCTGGCCCGGGCGTTTTTTCCGATGAGAAGGGCTGCAAGTGAAGAATTCTGTATGTTGTGCATTATGAAGGTTACGGTTTCACGCTGGATGATTGATATGTTCTGAATGTAATTCTGAGCTTTTTCATATTCGCCTATCTGGATGAGGCCGAGGATTACATGAAGTTTGTTGGTAAAATCGTGGTTGTTTGCACGCATTGAATCCACAAGGAAACGGGTTCCTTCAAAATCTTCGGTGAACTGCAGGAATTCCTTTTTGATTTTTTTTGAAATTGTGGCGCAAATTGCAAGTTCAAAGAGAATGGCCGCAAAAGTTACGATTACAAAGAGAAGAACTGTGCGGATTGTGACGGACTGCATGGAGGTTTTTAGGCGGATTGTCATGATGAAGCCCTGATAGTTTCCTGCATCGTCGTAAAATGCGGAATAAGTGCGGCGCTGGGGGCCTGAAGGTCCGTTGCTGTTTTCAGTGAAGTAATCGGCGGAAAAACGGGAAAAATCAGGGTGAGTGCCGTCATACTGGGTGTTGATCAGACTGTGGTTGGTGTGGTAAATGCGGCGGTTGGATTTGTCCACAATGGAAAAAATGTCTACATCGGAAAGATCGGAGACAACGGCGTCCATGTATTGGCAAAGCTGATCCTGACTGAAATTTTTTGTGAAACTGTAAAGTCGGGAAATCAGTGCGGAAGTATTCTGCAGGTTTTCGTTGAAAGCTTTGTTGTTTGAGTTGATGTTGATGAACATTCCGCCGGCGCTTAAAAAAATTGTTAAGGCAACAATCAGAATAACTTGGGTTTTGGTGATTTCTTTTCCAAGCCGGTTAAGATTTCCCTTATTATCTTCCATGTTTATAAAATAAACCACTTCAAGGACTTTAGAAAGTCTTTTGAAAGTAAAAAAAAAGTGAAAATGGAAAAAAATTTTATAACTTTCGAAAAATTGTCCAAAAAATCAATTCTGATAAGATGCAGATGTCAGCTGAAAAAAAAGCGGCAAAAAAAACTTAAGTGAGGAAAAGAAATGAATTTGGCACATCTTTTGGAAGCAGGAATGTTGGTATGTTTCGGTTTTTCATGGCCGATCAATGTTGTTAAGGCTTATAAAGCAAGAACTGCAAAGAGTACAAGTCTTGCGTTCATAATTCTGATTATTACAGGTTATATTGCAGGAATCGGTGCAAAACTGATAAATCATCAGTTCAATTACGTTCTGGCAGTTTATTTTCTGAATCTTGTGATTGTGTTCTCAAATGTTGTGGTTTATTTCAGAAATGTTGCATTGGACAAGAAAAACGATGCAGAAAAAGGAAAAGTTGTGTTGAATAAGAAAGAGAATGAAAATCAGGTTGTTTATGCACATGAAGAAATGATCGAACTGAAAAAAGATCTGCGGGAAGAGGTAAGCAGAAAAGCATACAATGTGGCTTTGATGGGCGGAACTTATGACAAGGAGATACCGTCTGAAGAAATTGCAGAAAGTTGTGACCTGGATTTTGACATAATCAACAGAAGCACTTTTGCCCTTTCTTTGAGAAACGCAAAAGAGTATTACAAAAAATATGTTGCGGGTCTTGAATCTGACGGAATGATTCTGCATCTTGGTCAGGAAGACAAGGAATTGTTCAAGGCAAATCCTTCAGAATTTGACAATCTTTATCTTGGTCTGATTTCGCTGATCAAGGGTAACAACAGGGATTGCAGGCTTGCACTGGTAAGCGTGAAAAACAGCGCAAATGAAGTTTATGTAAATGAAATGAACAATCATATTAAGGCAATCGCATCATCAGAGCAGGCGGTTTTCGTAAATCTTGAAAATGCGTCCTTGTGGAATCCTGAAGGAGCAAAAGCTTCTTCTGACTTTGCAGCAGGAATGGGCCTGAAGATTAAGAAACCGATTTATGACGTGGCTACAATGCTTTACAGTTATGCAAATCAGAATCTGGTAGAAAATGCAGGAAAAGTAAGCATTGCATGACAATCCTGATCATCTGCGCCGGTTCTTGGTCATTGAATAAATGCGGAGAAAACTGATGAAGGCGGAAAGTGCGGCTGCGACATAGGTTAAGGCGGCGGCGGTAAGAACTTTGCGGACTCCCCAAAGTTCGCTGCTGTCAAGAACCTGATTTGCTTTGAGAATTTTTAGTGCCCGGTGTGAAGCGTTGAATTCGACAGGCAGTGTAATCAGGTAAAAAAGCATGGCGGCAGAAAAGAGGATAAGGCCGATGTTGATGATCATGTCGCTGAGTGCAAGGCTTTGTGTGCCGCGCCCCAAAAGCTGGGGAAGGAGGAGTCCTGCAATTGCAACAAGCGGTCCGAATCTGGAACCCAAGTTGGCAACAGGAACAAGAAGGCTCCGCAGTTTGAGGGGAGGGTATCCTTGGGCATGCTGGATTGCATGGCCTGTTTCATGGGCTGCAACCCCGATTGCCGCAATTGAAGTGCTGGAGAATGTGCTTTCGCTCAAAGAAAGTATTTGTGTGGAAGGATTGTAGTTGTCCGTAAGAGAACCGGAAATCTGAGAAATAGAAACATCAGTGATTCCGTTTGCTTTGAGAAGAAAAGCAGCGGCTTGAGCACCAGTTACTCCGCGTTTTGAAAGGTCTTTGCTGTATCTTGAAAAACTGGATTTTACAAGAAACTGGGCAATAAGGCTGAGGAGCAATGCCCCGATTGAGCACAGATAAAGAAAGTTTGATGATAAATACATGTCAATAAATAAAAGGCAAAAGCCTTGAAAAGTCAATGTAAAATTTTTTTTGGAAGTAGTGGACGAAACTTTTCCCCAGAAGTGACAGAAAAAAACACACAAAAGAAAAATACAAAAATTGCGATGTTCACAGTATAATGTTGATGACATCGCTTTTTTAAGCGGTATTTTGAATGGTTACGGGGAAAAAATGAACAGAATTGAAGAGCGGAAAGGCAGGACACTGGTAACAGTAACAAAAGACGGTGCAGTGCTTGCAGACACTCAGCTTAAACTTAAGCAGACAAACCATGAGTTTTTGTTCGGTTGCGGGGCTTTTGACTTTGTAGGAAAAGCCAAACTGGAATCTGATTCCAATTCAAATCCTGCTGTGCTTGCTAAATCTCAGGAAGTGACTGACAAATGGCTGAAAGTGTTCAATTACGGAACATTGCCTTTTTATTGGGGACCTTTTGAACCCAAAGAAGGAGAGCCGGAGACAAAGAGCCGTATGGATGCGGCAAAGTATCTGAAATCAAAAGGAAAAGCGATAAAAGGTCATCCTTTGTGCTGGCATACAGCATGTGCTGACTGGCTTTTGAAATATGACAACAAGACGATTCTTGAAAAACAGCTGGGTCGCATTCAGCGTGAAGTGGAAGGATTCAAAGGGATAATTGACAAATGGGATGTAATCAATGAAGTTGTCATCATGCCTGTGTTTGACCGCTACGACAATGCAATAACACGCCTTTGCAAGGAACTGGGACAAGTGGGAATCGTAAAGACAATGTTTGACCAGTGCATAAAATATAATCCTGAGGGAACATTTCTGCTGAATGACTTCAACATGTCAGACAAATATGCGGAACTGATCGAGCGTTGTCTTGATGCGGGCGTCCGTATTGATACGATCGGTCTCCAGAGTCATCAGCATCAGGGCTATTGGGGCCGCGAAAAACTGGAAGAAGTGCTGACACGCTTTGAAAAGTTCGGCATTCCCATTCATTTTACTGAAAACACATTGGTTTCAGGGCCTCTTATTCCTGAACATATTGTGGACTTGAACGACTGGCACTACAACGACGATGATTCAAAGCCGGAGTTTGAGGCCCGCCAGGCCGAGCAGATGACAGAAATGCTGAGAATCCTCTTTGAAGAACATCCGCTTGTGCAGGCAATGACAATCTGGGACTTTATGGACGGAATGTGGCTTAATGCGCCCAGTGGAGTGCTCCGCCGTGACGGAAGCGAAAAGCCGGTTTATACAGAATTGGACAAACTGATCAACAAAGAATGGCACACGGAAGAAACTGTAAAAACTGATGCTTCCGGAAAAGTGGAAGTTTGCGGTTTCAAAGGAAGCTATGTGCTTGAAACCATGAAGGGTGACAAAGTAATGGATTTGGTAATCAGCTGAGACTGACTGAAAAATCTTGTAAAAAAAAGCCCGCACTGCTGCATAAACTGCAAAAAGTGCGGGCTTTTTTTGTGCAGTAAAGAAGTGCATCCCCAAAAAAGGACAGAAAAGTCAATTTTGGGGATGTAAACTTTATGGAATCAATCAGCGTTTGAAAACAGGAATCTGATCAATGGGAGCTTCTGCCGTAATCCACTGACCGCCGGCTGTTTTTTCGCCGGTATGGATATTTGTCCACATGCCGTCAATTTGAGGCAGGTAAACTTTGCGGCTCTTTTCTCCAAGATGAAGAATCGGGGCAACAAGGTATTCAGAACCGAACATGTACTGGTCTTTCAAATCCCAGCAGGTACAGTCTTCAGGGAATTCAAAGAACATGGTGCGCATTGCAGGTGCTCCGGTTTCCGATGCTTCTTTCATGACGCCTTCTATGTAAGGAACGAGGCTTTCCCGAAGACGGATGTTCTTTTCCATGATTTTCTGTGCTTCTTCTCCGTAGCTCCAAATTTCGTTGGGGCGACCGGTAAACATAAAGCCTCCGCCGTAATCAATGCCTTCTGCAAGATTCGGCACGTCATGGGGAACACGTTCCCCGTGAAGACGGAAAATGGGAGAGAATACGGCAAATTCAAACCAGCGTTCAAGAAGCTCGATGAATTCCGGGTCATCAGTGTTTCCGCCCATAAAACCGCCGATATCGGTTGTCCACCATGGAATTCCCGCAAGACCCATGCTGAGTCCCTGGCAGACGGAATCTTCAAGGCATTCAAAAGTGGACTGAATGTCACCGTTCCAGATGACGGTAGCGTTTTTTTGTCCGCCGACCCATGTACAGCGTTCAAGATTTACAAAGTTCTTGCGGCCCATTTCTTTCATGCCTTCGTAGAAAGCCTGTCCGTAATAACGGGGATAAATGTTGGAACATGAAGTTCCGGGACCAAGATAGTAGCGCAGGTTGTTGAAATCATAGGCAGCGTAGTCAGGCTCGGAATTGTCAAGCCAGAACATGTCGATGCCGTAATCAGCGTAATTCTTTTTGCACACATCCCAAACAAACTTGCGTGCAGCAGGATTTGTTGCGTCAAAGGTGATGCAGTCACCGTTGTAGTCATAGGTTTCGTCAGAGCCGCGGTCTGTGCGGACAAGAAGACCCTGTTCTTTCATTGCATAGAAGTTGTTGCACTTTTTGTCCACACTGGGCCACACGGAAACCATGACTTTTGTGCCCATTTCATGCAGTTCGTCACACATTGCTTTGGGATCAGGCCAGTATTCGGGGTCAAAAGCCCAGTCTCCCTGACGCATCCAATGGAAGAAGTCGATTACGATCACATCCAGGTGAATGCCCATTGCTTTGTACCGGCGTGCAACATCAAGAATTTCTTCCTGTGTGCGGTAGCGGAGTTTGCACTGCCAGAAGCCCAGATAATCTTTGGTAAGAACCGGTGCGCGGCCGACAACTGAAGTGTAGTTCCGGACAATTTCTGCCGGTGTGTCGGCGCAAGTAAACCAGTAATCCATTTCTTTTGTACTGTCAGCAACCCATTCGGTGATGTTCTTGCCGAAAACTGCGCGGCCTGTAGCAGGATTGTTCCACAAAAAGCCGTAACCGAGTGAAGAAAGCGCAAAAGGAATAGAAATCTGTGAATTCCGCTGGCAAAGTTCCAGTGTACAGCCTTTCATGTCAAGGTAAGGCATCTGGTATGTACCCATTCCGTAGAGTTTTTCTCCGTCATTTCCGTAAAAACGCAGTGTAAACTTGTAATCACCGCCGGTAAGTCCTTTATATTCGCGGTTGACAATCTTAAGACAAACGCTTTCTTTTGTTGCGGAAGTATCATAATGGCGGTGATATTCCCGCAGAACCAATTTGTCTTCTTTATAAAGCGTAAGAATTCCGTTGTTGCTGATGCAGATTTTTGCTTTGCCGTTGGCTATTGAAGCTCCGTTTTCAGCAATCTGGATTTTTGCATTGCATGGAGCAACTTTTTCTGTAAGTCCCCAAACATTTCCGGTAAAATCAGGTTCAACTGTAGCACGCACGCGGAGTGAATCTGTACCCCATGGTTCAATTTTCAGCGTCTCATATCCTTTTTTTAGGATGAGAGCTCCGTTTTCTTCAATAAACATATTTCCCCTATAAAACATTGTTCGCATCAGCGAATGAAAATTCATGTCTGCAGCAGAAAGCCGCAATGAGACACACTTTTTAAGGCGGTCTTTCCTTTCATGCTATCACGACTTTGGCCGACTTGCAAACACGGATGAAAATCCAGGGATTGCAAAATCATTGTAACCTGATTGTTTTTGCATTATACTTTAAGTTGAATCAGTGAGGTTTTAATGAGCGAAAATATGATCGGAATCAAACAGGCAGACGGTTCATTTTACCCGATTATGAAAGAGGGAGAACCCGCCGTAAAAGAGCTGGAACTTACCACTGTCCGTGATGATCAGACAACAATTCAACTCAATCTCTACAAATCTGCAACCGGAACAATGAAGGATGCGGTTTATGTTGATACTTTGCTTATTGAAAACCTGAATCCTCATCCTCAGGGAGAACCTTCAATCAATCTGCAGCTGAATCTTGATGATGAAGGAAATCTTTCGGCTCAGATTGATGATCCTGAAACAGGGGGACATTCGGATCATACTGTTTCTTTGATTACTCTTGATTCTGCCGCCCTGAATTCCGAACCTGATTACAATCTTCCTGATGATTCTGATTATGGCAGCCCGTCTGACTTTGCGGATTTGCCTCCTATGGATTCTGATTTTGATCTTGCTGATGTTTTTGACGGGGCAGACGGATTTGATTTGCCTGAAGATGATGATTTTTCCATAGGAACTGACACGGCCGGGGAAACTCCTCTTGCTGAAGAAGACTCGGATTTTTCCTTGGATGATATTCTGAGCGATATCGGGGAACTTCCGCCGTTGGATGATATGGATTTTGACATAGGTCCGGATGTGACAGAAAGCGTGGGTGCTGATGGAGAAGATTTTGCAGTGGAAGCCGCTGATGGAGCTTTTGAATCCGCGCCAGTTACGGAAGAAGCACGGGCGGGAGACACTGACGCACTGGATCTTGGAGACTTTGACCTTCCAGACCTTGGAAACGCTGACGAAACCAGCCTGACGGATTTTGACATTGGCGGTGAAGTGTCAGAGCCTGCCGCTGCTTCTGACAGCGCAGATTTTGCGGTGACGGACGCTGCTAACGCTTTTGACGGCACTGATTTTGCAGTGAGTGACGCTGATGGAGCTTTTGAAGCCGCGCCAGCTGCTGACACGGATTTCGCAGTGAATGACACTGATTCAGTTATTGCGGCCGCACCGGTTTCTGAGGAAGCCCCCGCAGAAGACACGGACATGCTTGGTCTGGGAGACTTTGATCTTCCTGACATGGCCAGCGTTGATGAAACAAGCCTGTCCGATTTTGACACAGGTTCAGATGCGTCAGAAAGCGTAGCAGCTGATGACACAGATTTTGCAGTGAATGACACTGATTCAGTTATTGCGGCCGCACCGGTTTCTGAGGAAGCCCCCGCAGAAGACACGGACATGCTTGGTCTGGGAGACTTTGATCTTCCTGACATGGCCAGCGTTGATGAAACAAGCCTGTCCGATTTTGACACAGGTTCAGATGTGTCAGAAAGCGTAGCAGCTGACGACACAGATTTCGCAGTGAATGGCACTGGTGGAGGTTTTGAAGCCGCGCCTGCTGATGACACGGATTTTGCAGTGAATGACGCTGATGAAGCTTTTGAAGCCGGGCCCGCTGCTGACACGGATTTTGCAGTGACCGACACTGATGGAGTTTTTGAAGCCGCGCCTGCTGACGATGACACGGATTTTGCAGTGGGTGACACTGATTCAGTTTTTGCGGCCGCACCGGTTTCTGAGGAAGCCCCCGCAGAAGACACGGACATGCTTGGTCTGGGAGACTTTGATCTTCCTGACATGGACAGTGTTGATGAAACAAGCCTGTCCGATTTTGACATTGGTTCAGATGCGTCAGAAAGCGTAGCAGCTGCTGACACGGATTTTGCAGTGAGCGACGCTGATGGAGTTTTTGAAGCCGCGCCCGCTGATGACACGGATTTCGCCGTGAATGGCACTGATAGAGCTTTTGAAGCCGCGCCCGCTGACGACACGGATTTTGCAGTGACCGGCGCTGAAGACGCTTTTGACACTGGTTTTGCGGTGAGTGACGCTGGTAATGCTTTTGAGGCCGCGCCAGCTGATGACGCGGATTTCGCAGTGGATGACGCTGATTCAGTTATTGCGGCCGCACCGGTTTCTGAGGAAGCCC
>JAKSTU010000039.1 GCA_024402435.1 Treponemataceae bacterium | reverse complement strand
AGCTTGCATACACCTGCTGCTACGGCAACGGTTCAGGTTCCGGCAAAGTTTACGGCTTTACCGTTCTTGAACAGAAAGACGTGGAAAACATTTACAGACTGATGGTCTGACCTGTCATAAGTAATTAAAGATTTTTTGACTGCGCCCGGGGTGAAAAACTGTTATCAGTTTTTTTCAAGAAGCTTACGGATTGTGTTCGCTGTCCGAATTGTAAGCGTTCTGTTTACTCCCGGCTCCGCAGTTTTTTTCCACCAGTTTGCTTTCTGATAATTTTTCAGGTCAAAAGCCCAGAAAATCCCGTTGTCAAAACCTTCAATCCTTTCAATTTCCGGGCTCGGTTCCCCGATTTTTTTCCGCAGTTCTTCAAAATTTGTGGTCGGCATAAGCAGAATCAGATTTGTGTACAGAGATTTGTCCGCCTGTGTCCACCAGTCCGGAGCATGTTCCATTATGCGCTCAAGATTTGCGGCTGAAATCACCAGATTTTCTGTTTCCACATCAAAACCGCTTTTCAGAATCCTTACAAAATCCCTGCTGATTTTTTCCTCATCGTCATCACTTTCCAGAATAATGTTTCCGCTGTTCAAATAAGTCTGAACTCCGCAAAAACCTTCCGCTTCAGCAAGTTTCTTAAGGTCAGCCATGGACACTTTGTTTTTTCCGCCTACGTTTACTGCGCGCAAAAATACCAGATACTTCATTTTCTTCCCGCTTTTACAGCCGATGCCTTTTCAGCTGATTGTCTCCCGTTCTGTTCCTTTGTACTGCCGATATTTACGGCCTTTCTGAACAGGAATGCTTCGGACAGTTTCCGGCATAAGGACAACCGGCGCATTTTCCCTTTGCCTTGTTTTTTCTGATCCGTATTACCGCAAGGGCCGCTGCAATCACAATCACTGCAAGAACAATCAATGTTGCCATGAATTCTCCTGTTGTCCGCTAAAACTTGACTTTCAGGAATCTGACTGTGTTTACAACTGCCCTGAATGCTTCATCGTAAATAACGGCGACAAACACACCCAGCATTCCCCATTTGAAGACAAACACGCACAAAGCCGCAATGGCCACAACTTCAACAGTCCCGAAAATCTGCGTAATAAGCATCCATTTTGTATCACCGTAGCCGCGGATGCCGCTTCCAACAATTATATTGGTTGCTTTTCCGAACAGGTTTCCGGCCACCATTATTACAAAAACCACTGACATTTCAATGATTGCTTTGTCTGTGGTAAACAGGCTGAGAGTAAGCCGCGGAAAAACTGATACAAAAAGAAAAGCAGCCGCGGCAGAAATGAATGCCCAGGTGATTGCAGTTCTTACCACGGACCGGTAAAGCTTAAGATTTCTGGCACCTGTAGCTTCGCCGGTCAGGGTGAGTGTGCCGCTTCCCAATGCTCCCATGACAACCACTACAATCAGCTCAATGGAGAATACCATGGAATAAATTCCCGCAGCTTCTTCACTGATTGTGTTGAGGATTCTGATAATGCAGAGGTTCCCCGCATTCCAGAGCAGATCTTCACATGCAGCGTTCAAACCCAGCCTGATTGAATTAATGTAAGGACGGATTTTTGCATGCAGAATTGTCTTGAAATCCGGGCTTGTAAAAAAGTGCTTGCGTTTGGCGATTGTTACATAAAGCAGATAGAATGCGCCCACATATTCTGCAATTGTTGTACCTAAAGCCGCACCGGTAATTTCCATTCTTGGAAAGCCGAATTTTCCGAAAATCAGTACATAGTCAAGAACAATGTTTACGACGGATCTTATCAGACCGTAAGCAACAAGGGGCTTTGTAAAATTGGAAGTCTGGAATACGACCGAATAAGAAGCACCAAGTCCCAGAATCAGGAACACAGGAGCATAAAGTCTTGTATAACTTACGCAAAGTTTCAGTACGTTTTCCGAAACTCCCATCAGCCTGAAAACCGTAGGGCTTCCGAAAGTCCAGAAAAAGAACAGGACAATTGGAACAATGTTGTGGAATTTTATCATTGATGCCGCATATTCTTTTGCTTTGGGAAGATCATCTGCGCCAACCGACTGACTTATCAGAATTGAAGCACCCATGGAAAGTGAAAACACGAAGGACATTGTAGTCCAGAGGGGAGCAGTCGCGTTTCCAACCGCACTCATGAAAAGAATGTCCATGCGGCCCAAAAATATTCTGTCAATCAGCATCTGTATCTGAGAAATCAGATTGCTGAGCATAATCGGTACAAAGATCCGAAGAAGCTTTTTCTTGTATTCAACCATGTTTTGCTTTTCCTTTTCGGGTAATCTTCATTAGTTTTGTCACCTTCGTCAATAGACAACAGTTTTCACAGCAACTGTCCCCATTGCCCAGTGACCGAATCTGCTGTATTGTTTAGAAATGGAAATCAATAAAAAACTTCTTGACCGTTTTATCGGATACACAAAAATCTGGACAACCAGCGTCCAGGAAGAGGCGGATGCAGGTGTAATACCTTCTTCTCCCCGCGAAACTGAATTTGCCAAAGTGCTTGCTGATGAACTCCGCTCAATCGGAATCAGCGATGTTACCATATCTCCGCATTCATACGTCTGTGCACGGCTTCCTGCCAGTGCCGGCTGTGAATCAGTTCCTTCCATCGGACTTCTTGCCCACATGGACACTGCTCCTGATGTAAGCGGACAGAATGTTAATCCCCAGGTTGTGGAAAACTATGACGGCCGCGTTCTTGCACTTAAAGACGGAATTGTTCTGGATCCTGCAAAAGACAAATATCTTGCATGTGCCGGAAAAAACCGTGAAACAATCATTACAACTGACGGAACCACACTTCTTGGCGCTGATGACAAAGCAGGTATTGCAGTCATCATGACAGCTTTGGAAGAACTGATTGCTCATCCTGAAAAAAAACACGGCCAGATTGAAGTGATTTTTTCTCCTGATGAAGAAACAGGCCACGGAATGGACAAAGTTCCTGTTGACTGGATTCAGTCAAAACAGTGCTATACTTTGGACGGCGGCCATGTCTGCGAACTTGAGGCAGAATGTTTCAATGCGTACAAAAGCGAAATTTCATTTGAAGGCGTTGCAATGCATACGGGAACAGCCCGCCCCGGCATGGTAAACGGCTCCGTAATGGCTGCAAGTTTCGTTTCAATGCTGCCGCGTCACGAAGCTCCCGAAACCACAGACGGCTATCAGGGATTCTATGCTGTAATGTACATGGAAGGAAACATTGAAAAAGCTTCTGTCACTCTCTATGTCCGTGACTTTACTGCAGAAGGAATGAAAAAACGCCTTGAGACAATCGAAATGATTGCAAAAACTGTGGAAACTGTGAACAAAGGCAGCAAAGTTTCCGTAAAACACACAAAACAATACCTGAACATGAAAGAAGAACTGGACAAAAATCCTGCTGTTCTTGACAAACTTGTCAAAGCGGTTGAATCAGTCGGTCTGGAACCTTATTTCAGCGCAATCCGCGGCGGAACTGACGGTTCACGGCTTACGGAAATGGGCATTCCGACCCCCAACGTGTTTACAGGCGGACACAACTTCCATTCACGTTATGAATGGGCTTCTCTTGATCAGATGACGGCAGCACAGAAAACTGTAGTTGCTCTTGCAGAATTATGGACGGAATAAAATGGTAGAATATCACGTAGAAGGCGGATTCCCTATCAAGGGAACAATTCAGGCCAGCGGGAACAAGAATGCTGCATTGCCGTGCATTGCTGCTGCTTTGCTTACGGCAGAACCTGTTACACTCAAGAACATTCCGGAAATCGAAGATACAAAGGTTATGTTCGATATTCTGCGCTCTCTTGGTGTAAGCGTTGAAAATCCTTCAAAGAACACTTACACCATCAATGCGTCACAGATCACGACTACGGATATTCCCGCTTCTTATTCAAAGAAAATCCGCGGTTCAATTCTGTTTGCAGGGCCTCTTGTTGCCCGCTGCGGAAAAGTTGTCATGGCTCCTCCCGGCGGTGATGTAATCGGACGGCGCAGAGTTGATACCCATTTTCTGGCACTTCAGGAGCTGGGTGTTGTAATCAACACAAAAGGTCAGTTCTCTTTTGCTGCAAACAAACTTAAAGGCGCAGACATCTTTCTGGATGAAGCTTCGGTTACTGCCACAGAAAATGCGATTATGGCCGCAGTTGTTGCAGAAGGAACTACCATCATTACCAACGCAGCAAGCGAACCCCATGTTCAGGATTTGTGCAGAATGCTCAATTCCATGGGCGCAAAAATCAGCGGTGTTGGATCCAACATACTTACGATTGAAGGCGTAACAGAACTTCACGGCTGCGAATTTGCCATCGGGCCTGATTATATGGAGATCGGTTCATTCATCGGGCTCGCCGCCGCCACAAAGGGCTCAATTACAATTACCGGCGTTGAACCCAGAGATTTGCGCCCCATCAAACTTGCGTTCAAAAAACTGGGAATCCATTGGGAAACCGAGGGTGACACACTTACAATGTCTGTAGGTCAGGCAATGCAGGTTGACACGGATTTGGGCGGAATGACTCCCAAAATTGATGACGCACCCTGGCCGGGTTTTCCCGCAGACCTTACCAGCGTCATGACAGTTGTAGCAACGCAAGTTTCCGGAACAGTGCTGATTTTTGAAAAGATGTTTGAAAGCCGCATGTTCTTTGTAGACAAACTTATCGGCATGGGTGCGCGCATTACACTGTGCGATCCTCACCGTGCCGTTGTGTCAGGCCCGTGCATGCTTCACGGTGACGAACTGGTTTCTCCCGATGTGCGCGCAGGCATGGCTCTGCTGATTGCAGCCCTTTGTGCACACGGTGAAAGTGTCATCCGCAACGTGTATCAGATTGAACGCGGTTACGAACACCTTGTGGAACGGCTTCAGTCTTTGGGAGCACACATTACCCGGGAAGAAGCATAATCATCATCTGAAAAAAAAATAGCGCAGAGTGCGGAAGTGAAGCTTTTTGGTTTCCTTGCTATTGTCTCTGCGCTTTTTTTATGCCCTATCCGCCCGGAATTCATTCGCCGCGGGCAGAAAGGAATATGAGAGAGTTAATAAACACAATCAGAACTGCAAATCCAAGGGCAACAACCAGCAGCCACTCTCCGCCCATCACACTGTACATCACCAGGAAAATCAGCTTTGTAAAATACTGAGCCATCCGTGTGATTCCCCAACTGAGAAGGGTCAGCAGCGGATACATTCTGATCCATGAGAATTTGAACACGCTGTTGGGAAGAATCCGGTAATACCAGCTTAAAAGGGCGGCAATAATGAGCAACGCAAGCATTACAAGGGGATAGCAGAGCCTGTAAACCAGCAGTGCAGAATAAACTTCCCCAGAAAAACCGTATTCATCCGCTTTTTGCGCAAAAGAAAACAGAGTGAACAAAGGCATTACATCAGGACCTGAGGAAGCCTGCCTGATCAGATTGAAGTCAGAGTAAGGCATGTCCAGGGAAATTACTGAACCGATTCCATCCAGTTTGTCCGTAGAAACCGCGCTGTAATCTGCCGCACGCCAAATGATGGGCAGAATCTGCTTTTCAGAATTGCTTTTGTCCACACTGTGCAGCATCAGGAACGGCTTGTAATCAACTACTTTGCCTTTTTCATCGGTAACCGGATGAGCAAACATTTTCGCGTAAGGCACATAAACTGATTCAATCATTTTTCCTTCGTCATCATAAGTACGCATGATGAAGTCACGCAGATACTGAACCATCTGTCCTGAGTCTTCTACAATCGAGATTCCCGCAATCGTAATTTCTGACTTGGTTCCGTTGCTGTTGTTCAAAGAAAAACCAACTTTGGACGAAACCTCAAAATTGCGTATTTCATCAGTTTCATTGATGAAGAAAACCATCTCCTTCAAACGTGTCTTTGCGATTTCAAAATACTGGGAAACTTCGGAATCTGTGGGATAACGTGTGTTCAGCGAATAAAAAATGTAATATGCCTGAATAATGTCGTTCTGAATCAGAGCATCATAGCCCTTTTTTTTCTGCCGGAAAAAAGCCGTCTGCTCAGCGTCTACGGATTCTGACATGTTTTCTGCATTCACTTTGTTCCAAGCCAGAGAAGCAAGTTTCTGTGCCGCAATATTGTTTGCGCTTCCTTCCGCAGACATTTCAAGTGCACAACGGGCATAATAATGGGCGCTCAGATAATCCTTGTTGTTAAACGATGTCTGTGAAGCAAAAATCAGCTGAAGAGGATCGGCCGCACTTGCCGTAACCAGAGACAGGTTCTGGGAAAGCATTTCCTCTTCTTCTTTTTTTGCCAGTTCTTCCGCCTGCTGCTGAGCAAACTGCTGCTCCTGTTCCGCACGGTAAGCGGCGGCCTCAAGTTCAACAAGTCTTTCCAGCTTCTGAACTTCTTCCGAATCAGAATAGATTTTCTTTGCACTGGAAACGTAAAAATCTGCTACGCCAAAATCATTTTCTTCAAGATTTATCTGCGCATTTTCCAGATACATAAGAAAAATTTCCCGACGACTGTTGAAATCATTGCTTTTTCTTATGAAATACGGGTGGGCAAGTTCTTCCAGACAGAAACACAGGACACACACAATTCCGCAGACAAAAAGCACATGCTTCAGGTTTGTGAGCATTTTTCTTGAAAAACGTTTCTGGTCGCCTGCCGGATGCAGACCGAAGTATTGGGAAAAACCTATCATCAGTCCGCTTATTACGACACCCGGCAGAAGATTCAGAAATGCAGTCTGACCGCGGACCATTTTGTATGAAATAACATCACATGGAAGAACTTCCGTAGGATTGGGAGAAACCAGCCCGTAAACAATACAGCCCAGACAAACTACAACAATAAAAACGCAATAAACGATAATCAGTTTGAGTGAAATCTTCATTCTTCCGCTTCCTCCCGATTTGGATCAAATCCTTTCCGGTAGAAAACAATACCCAAGGTAACAAAAAGTACTGCAATTACACAGTTTACGATTACGCAAAGCCAGTTTACAAGAAAATCGGGCATTCCGGTTCCTGCAAGAAAAGCCTGATCCATAAGGAATGAGTTGGCGATGAGAATTCCGAAGAACAGAATCAGAACATTCAGAATATTGATCATACGCCAAGTACTTAAACGGATTACTCCGAAAATGCTTGTAAGAGCGAGTCCCAGAGAAATCACTTTTATGTAGGGAACAAATCCGAATGTGCAGGTCACAGCCAACTCATGGAGCCAGCCCATGCGCATGAGGAACCAGCTGAGAAAGCCTGGCATGACAATGTATCTGCCTATGACAGGATCCTTGAAACGGACAAGATAAAAATCAGGAAGAACACGCTGAAAAAGAATCAGAGTGAGCGGAAGAATGAGAAACCATTCCAGAACGGCCAGAACAAGGTAAGGAACCAGAAACTGGGCAAGAGTGTATCTGTGCCGGATTCTGTGAACAATCATGTAAACAAGGGCATATATTGAGGAAGCGGGCAGACAAAGGAAAATTCCGTCCCTGAAATGTTCAAAAGAAAAAAATCTGATGGAAGCGCCGGATGTATGAACAAAGGATTCCTGAACAAACATTGCTGTTATGGAACCCACAAGGGAAGCACAGAGAATAAAAGAAAAAAATACGGCTGTTAAAGCCAGGGCTTTCTTCATAATCAAATCAGTATAAGCAATAAAAAAATGCAGCGCAATAAATACGGTGCAGCGGAAAAATGTTAAAAAAAGCCGCCCCGGCTTGGAGCGGCTTTACAAACGCCCTTAGGCTGCCATTACTGGAGCAGGCTGAGTACGTTCTGTGAAGACTGGTTTGCCTGAGCAAGCATTGCTGTGCCGGCCTGCTGCAGAACCTGGTTCTTTGTGTAGTCAACCATTTCTGTAGCCATGTCTGTATCACGGATGCGTGATTCAGAAGCCTGCAGGTTTTCTGCGCTTGTTGTCAAACCGTTATAAGCATGTTCAAGTCTGTTCTGGTATGCACCCAAATCAGCGCGCTGTTTGTTGATCTTCTTGAGAGCTTCGTCCAATGTTCCGATTGCGCGGTTTGCAGAATCGGGATCAGACAGACTCATGATTTCATCGTCACCAACGTCACGCAGATTGAGAGCTGCAGCTGTCATTGTTCCGATGAATACCTGTACGCGCTGGTCCATGTTTGCACCAACATGCAGCCACATAGAAGCTGTAACTGCGTTTGTTCCTGTATCTTCTGCAAAACGGCCTGTAAGCATGTTCATGCCGTTGAACTGAGCCTGACTTGCAATGCGGTCTACTTCAGCAATCAGCTGAGAAACTTCGACCTGAATCTGCATACGATCTTCTTCAGTATAAATACCGTTAGATGACTGAACGGCAAGTTCGCGGATGCGCTGAACGATATCTGTAGTTTCCTGCAGGTAGCCTTCTGTTGTCTGGATAAAACTGATGCCGTTCTGAACGTTTTGGGCTGCCTGATTCATACCACGAATCTGGCTTCTCATTTTTTCAGAAACAGCAAGTCCAGAAGCATCGTCGCCGGCGCGATTGATTTTTTCGCCTGATGACAATTTTTCCATATTTCTCTGTGTTGAGAAGTTTGTAGCGTTTGTCTGACGATTTGCATACATTGCGCTCATGTTGTGATTGATAACCATACTGTATCTCCTTGACTAGACATTTCCATAAGACCCTCGTGGTCTGTTACTTTACTATCGGAGAATGAAATTCAGACTTAAGAAAAAAAATAAAAAAAATCAAAAAAAAATTCCTGATTTCTGCCGCTATCATCGACTTCGCTCAGGATGACATTGTCGTGTAAAAAAAACCGCCCCGAAAACAAAGTTCCGAAGCGGTTTGTCTTAAACTTTCCGTATGAGCGGAAAAAAAGCAGACGGATCAGTAATTCAATGCTGCGTTCAGGATGCCTTCCCAGCTGGGACCGGTTGAAGCAACCCAGAATTCTTCCTGACTGAGGAAATATTTTCTGAAAACTTCAATTACCTGTTCGCGAGTTACTGTTCCGTACTTCTCTGCTTCTTCCATATATCTGAAAGGTTCGCCATAACGCACGATGCCTACGGACATAAGATCCGTAAGATTTCCGGAAGTAAGATAGCCTGCATAAACTTCATTCAGCTTTGAATTGCGTGCGCCTTCAAGACATTCTGCAATGTCGCCGAAAATGCATGAACCGTCTTCGTCAAAGCGGATGATGTACAGGCCGGCAGCAAGAATACGGCGGGCTTCCGCAAGAATCGGCTTGAGTTCGTCAGGACTTGAACAGCTTGCAAGAACTTCTGCCGCAAAATTTGCATCAGCACTTGATGCCATTGTGTAGGGTGTGTAGCAGATTCCGTATTTTGCACGCACCAGATTGAACAGAATCGTATTGTAGATTTTGCAGGCAACACCGAATGCATAGAATTCGTCAGACATTATCGAAGGCGCAGGAACAAAGCGGAAAACATCGGAAGTTCCTTCTGCATAAGGATGTGTCACAACAATCGGATCATGGGCAATATTCAGCGGCGGAACTGTTTTCCGTTCCATAATCTCAGAATCCTGTGCAGCAATTGTTCCCAATGTCAGGTTCAAGGAAGAAACCAGTTCGTCAGGGTCATAAGAAGTTACTGCAACCACGAAAATTCGGCGGGAATCCATCAGAACGCTGTGCAGATTCTTCATGTTTTCAATGGTAATGTTGTAGATGGATTTTTCATCAGGCTGAATTGATGTTGCATAAGGATGACCTTCAAACATTATGTCAGATGCTGTCTTGTAAGCATAAGAAGCAGGATTTCCGTAAGTCTGCTGAATCTGTGTGCTGTAAAGTGTCATCATGTTGCTGTAGTTTGTCTCATCATAGGCAGGATTCATGAAGCAGTCCGTAAGAATGTCCAATGTGTAGGGAAGATAATCACATATTGCAGTAAGACCCAGTGTAGAAACCAGTCTTCCGGGGCCATATGAGAGACCTGCTCCGGTACTGTATGCAACAGCCTGCAGATAGTCATAAGAATATTTTTCTGATCCGTAGCTCATTGTCTGAAAGAGTGCATCTTCAAGTCCGCCTGTTTCAGGTGTAAGCAGATCAAAACCGCCGGTTACACAAATTTTTACGTTGTCAATTTTGCTTGAATTGTTCTGCATGTAATAAACAGGAATTCCGTTGTCCAATGTGTAAACCTGAACAGAACGGTTTTCTGCGGCAAAAACACCGGTTCCGGCTGCGAGAAGCAGAAGAACTGCGGCAAAGCGGGTAAAAACATCTGATTTTTTCATCTTGCAATATCTCCTGATTCTGATGTGATTTCAACAAAACCTGCTGCGTCATATTCAGCTTTGTATGCCTCATAAACAGCCGGATTTACAACAACAATCACTTCGCGGCATTCGTCGGTAACATAACGGTTGCAGTATTCAACCATTTCTTCTGAAGAAATCTGTGAAAGATTTGCAAGATAGTTGTAGTAATAATCGGAATCAGCGGTAATCCAGTTTGCACGCAATGCTGCAAGCAGACTCTGTGCTGTTTCTTCCTGATAGCATGAATTGATCCAATAAAGCTGCATTGCCGCCTGAAGTTCTTCTTCTGTACAGTTGCGGGCAGTCTGATGAACCAGTTCCTGGCTTCTGTCTGCATAAGCTTTTGCCATTTCAGGAAAATCTGCACCGGGGGCAAAGAAAATCGCCAAAGGATTGAAAAGTCCTGTTTTTCTTGCAGAAGAAGCAGCAAGGGCGGCGTAAGTAGGATCCGGAATGGGGAACTCAGATACCAGAGTCTGCATGTAAGCACTTCCGGGATTTGCACAAAGGCTCTGAATCATGTCGCCTGCCAGTGCACCCTGTCTGTCAAAGGAAGAATCGGCACCGCGATAGTAAACCAGAACTTCTGCCAGCTGATCCGTAAATGATTCATAGGGAACCACATAATATTTTGTGCCTTCGAAAGGTTTTTCTGCAAAAGGAGTGTCGTTGATCCACGGATCGGCTTTGCTCTGCCAGTCTCCGAAAACTTCTTCAACAAGCGCACAAACCTGATCAGGTTCCACATCACCGCCTACAAAAAGTGCGGCATTGTCAGGAACGTAATATTTTGCCTGAATTGCACGAAGCTGATCTACTGAGCTGTTCAAAACTGATGTTACTGAGCCGCCGCCCAAGATGCACCAGGGTTTTTCCGGGAAGAAATCCTGAGAAACCTGACAGTTCATCCAGTAAACAGGATTTGAAAGGCTTCCTTCAAGTTCGGACACAACAACTGCTTTTTCAGTTTCAAATTCATCAGGATCAATTGTCGGAGTGCGGATTGCAGCATTCCAGAATTCCAGTCCGTCACGGATTTTTGCAGCAGGTACTGTAAAGAAGTAGTTTACGCATTCAGAGCTTGTTGTTCCGTTGAATGTTGATACACCCAGCCGGTCCATTGCGTTCTGAATGTCCTGAGCTGATTTGTACAGACTGTTGCTTTTGAACATCATGTGTTCATACATGTGGAAAAGCCCCGCAGTTTCCGGCTCTTCTGCAATTGTTCCGCCCCGGATCGCAATTTCGATGTACACAAGAGGCGCATTGTGGTTTTCGGCCACAAAAAGAGTCAGTCCGTTCTGAAGGTGATACTCATAAAGGTTTTCTACAGGAGTTGCCTGTGCAAAAAGCAGTCCTGTACCAAGAACAAAAAAAATGGATAGTAAGAATAACTTTTTCATGAAATAGAATATACAAAGGTCTCCGATATGATACAATAGAAAAATCCACTGATAACCCGCCATCCATGGCTCGCCGCCAACGCGGGGTTTTATTCGTTTTTTTTATGAGGCTTTTATGAAGAAATACAATGTTGACAGTTTCAATCTTGATCACACGAAAGTTACAGCACCTTATGTCCGGCTTGCTGCAAAAAAAGAGGGACCGAAAGGTGACATCGTTACAAAATTCGACATCCGCTTCTGCCAGCCGAATCAGGAATTCATGCCCGTTGCAGCATTGCATTCTCTGGAACATCTGGTTGCAGAATACATCCGCGATGAAATTGACGGTGTAATTGATTTTTCACCCATGGGCTGCAGAACAGGTTTTTATCTCACATTGTTCGGTGACCGCACGGAAGAAGCCGTCGGTACCGGAATGATGAGCGTGCTGGAAAAAGTTGCCGCCTGGAAAGATGAAACACCCATTCCAGGAACTGATCCCAAAGAATGCGGAAACTACCGCGAACATGATCTTGCCGGAGCAAAATTCTGGGCTTCAAAATGGATTTCAGGAATCAAAGGAAAAGGATTTTCCTGCTATGTCTGATCCTTTGGTCAAAGAAGAAATCGGTAGGGACAATCCGGGCAAAAAGATAGTCATCTTTGACGAAATTGATTCCACAAACACAGAAGCCAAACGGATGCTGGAAAAAGCGGACTTGAGGGAAGTGCAGAACCTGCATGACACTGTTCTGATTGCAGACCATCAGACACAGGGCCGCGGACGTCTGGGACGCAATTTCTATTCGCCCCACGAAAGCGGACTTTATCTTTCCCTGATTCTGCTCAGAGACAAAGGTGATTATGTTGTCCCCACAATGATGACTCCTGCTGCCGCTGTTGCTGTTTGCCGCACACTGGAAAAACTTTCAGGCACGGAATGCCGCATAAAATGGGTCAATGACATTTTTGCCGGCGGAAAAAAAGTGTGCGGCATCCTGACAGAGGGTGTACTTACACCTTCTTCTGAAGGAACTGCACAAACTTTCAACGGTGTTGTAATCGGAATCGGAATCAATGTGCGCGGGGCAGAAGATGCTTTTCCCCAGGACATTCAGCACATTGCAGGAAGCCTGGAATCAGCGGGTCTCAAAGGAAATGATTCTGAAAAGGGCGGGCCGGTTCTGAGCCGCAATGCAATCGCTTCGGAACTTCTGCGCCAGCTGGACATTGCACTGCGTGAAGAAAACCGCATGGAGACAGTTGAAGAATACCGCGCAAAGTCACTGGTAATCGGGCGCAGAATAAACGTGATTCAGGGTGACAGTTCATATCCTGCCGAAGCTGTTTCACTTACGGACGACTGTCATCTCTTGGTAAAACCGGAAGGATCTGAGCAGCTTGTGGAACTGCAGAGCGGAGAAGTTAGCGTGCGTTTTGCAGACTGAGCCTTATCCCAAAAAGGCTTTGATTTCTGCCATGTGTTTTTCTGCAGTTGCCCGCCCCAACTGGTAGATTCTTTCCAGTTCGTCAGGGTTGTGTTCCGTCCGGCTAATGCCAAGATCGGTTTCGGGACACAGCACCAGAGCTTTGCCGGCTTTTTCCTGCTGAAAAACGTATTCCTTTTCCTGATTGTACACAATGTGACGGTTCACCATTGCTTCTGCCAGTTTGGGGAATTTACGGAGCATCATCCTGATGAAAGGAGCTGCTTTGTTGGGTTTTTTCTTATAATCTCTGGGCTGTGTCAGAACCACCACATTCTTTTCATGGCCCATTTCTTCAAAAGTCCTGAGAGGAATTGAAGAAGTCATGCCGCCGTCAAGATAATGCTTTCCTTCTATTAATACAGGTTTTGAAACAAGAGGCATGCTGGCGGAAGCTCTCATCCAAAGCAGATCTTCAGGGTCACCTTCGGGGATTTCGTGAACCACTGGCAGCCCTGTTTCTCCTTCTGAAACAACCACATAAAAACGCAGAGGATTACTGCGGTAGGTTTCCGTGTCAAAAAGATCCAGAGCAAAGGGAATCTGATTGTAGCAAAAATCAGGTTCGTAAATGTCTCCGTATTTAAGCACACTGCGGATTGTTCCGTACCGTTTGTCACGGCAGAAACGTTTGTTGTAACGGATTGCCCGCCCGATCTGCTTGGATTTGTAATTGCATCCGAAAGTTGCACCGGCGGAAACACCGATTGCACCGTCAAAAACAATATTGTTTTCAAGCATTACGTCCATAACGCCGGAAGAAAACATTCCGCGCATTGCGCCGCCTTCAAGAACAAGACCTTTTTTTACACTCATGCACTGAGTATAGCAAAAAGAACTTTGACAGAAAAGTACGGATTGTCATAAAATGTAAACCATGGGAAATGAAACAAACACTGTTGCCGGCGCAATGGCCGGAGCCGGTGAATCTTTGATGGAAAACGCTTCTGAGTTTTTGGGATTTCTCAAGCCATACCTGACCTGGGAATTTTTGTTCAAAGCAATCGGTCTGCTCATTCTGGCCATTGTTCTGCGTCTGCTTTACAAGCTGGCTCTCAAGGCCGTGAACAGAATTCCGGCCGCAAAAACCACGCCCCAGCGCACAATGCTCATACAGAAATTCCTGAAATATCTTTTCTTTACAATTCTTGGCCTTTTTGTGCTGAGTTTCTTCGGCATCAAACTTTCCGCCATTTGGGGAGCTGCAGGAATTGCCGGAATCGCAATCGGTTTTGCGGCACAAACTTCCGTAAGCAACCTGATAAGCGGCATTTTTGTTCTGACTGAAGGAACTCTCAAAGTGGGAGACACAATCATCGTAGGGGATGTTACCGGAATTGTAGACAGCGTGAACCTTCTGAGCGTCCGTGTACACACATTTGACAACCAGATGGTGCGCCTTCCGAACAGCACCGTTTTGAACAGCAATCTTACCAACAACAGCTACTTCAAAGTCCGCCGCATTACCATTTCCGTAAGCGTTGCATATCCTACGGACCTTGAAAAAGCTTTGGCCGTACTGCAGACAGTTGCAGCCCGCTGCCCACATGTTGAGCCGGATCCTGCATCCACAGTCTGGCTCAACAGTTTCGATGAAAGCGGAATTGAATTTGTAGTTGCTGCCTGGTTCAAACCTGAAAATTTTCTTGCAGCAAAAAATGAACTTTTCATAAACATCAAAAAAACTTTGGACGAATCAGGAATAGAGATTCCATACAACAAACTTGATGTGAAGATCATCAATGAATAAACCTGTCGCTCTTGAGAAACAGCAAACCTGAAAAAAAACGGGATAAACTGGAGGTAAACATGGCAAAAGAAACTGCAGACAGAGGAGATTCGAATCAGATTACCCGGGAATACTTTGATTCCATTCTGCTTGAAGCACGATATTGGGATTCTGACCTGCCTTCCACAAAAATGGAGCTTTATGGAGAAACTTTTGACACTCCGATCATGACTGCAGCTCTTTCCCACCTTCATAAAATCTGTCCTGATGCAATGGCCGAGTTCGGACGCGGTGCAAAGGATGCAGGTGCTGTCCACTGGGTGGGCATGGGTGAAGACGAAGAACTTGAAGACATTCTTGCAACAGGTGCAAAAACTGTAAAAATCATCAAACCCCATCTGGACGACGGCACGGTTTTCCACAAGATTGAACATGCAGTAAGTCACGGTGCCTTTGCCGTGGGAATGGACATTGACCACTGTTTTGGCGGCAACGGAGGTTATGACAATGTGTGCGGACTTCCCATGCATTCAAAAACCGCTGCCCAACTTAAGGATTATGTTCAGGCTGCCGGCGTGCCTTTTATCGTAAAAGGTGTTCTCAGCCCAAAAGACGCGGAAAAATGCGTTGAAGCAGGCGTAAAAGGGCTTCTTGTTTCACATCATCATGGAATAATGCGCTATGCAGTGCCGCCTCTCATGATTTTGCCGGACATTATAAAGGCTGTGGGAAAAACGGTACCGATTTTTGTGGACTGCGGCATTGAAAGCGGCATGGACGTATTCAAAGCACTGGCTTTGGGTGCCGACGCAGTTTGTGTAGGCCGCAACCTGATGGATCCGCTTAAGGAAGGCAAAACCGGCGTGACAAACCGCATAAACGAAATGACCCGTGAACTGATGAGCGTAATGGCCCGCACCGGGGCAAAATCACTTGCAGAAATCGACAGTTCCGTACTGCATTTCCGCCGGTTCTGAGTTTTTGGAAAACACCCTGCACTTTAAGGTTGCATTCTCGCCATCCATGGCTCGCCGCTGCCGCGTAGGCTTTTAAATTTTTATAAGGAGAAAGCAATGCTTCTGTTTTTTGTTCTGTGTATTGAATCTGGTGCGAATTTTTTCCCCTACCTGCTGATTGATGCCGTCTTCATGGCGCTGACTGTCATAAAGGCAAGGAAAATGAAAAAACGCATCGGACCTCTGATCACCCTGTCCCTTCTGATCCCGTGCCTCCCTGTTTACCTCAGTCTTCATGACTCCCAGGAAAACACAAGAAAGAACAGTCTGTTCTGGACTGTTGCCATCGACATACTGATTGCTTTCTTTATCCTGTTGGAGAGGGATGTATGTGAGAATTCCAGATGGATGCTTCTCCTGGCTGCGGGATTCTTTCTGGGGCTGCAGTGGTATAAAGGAGACAACAGAGCCGTTCAGATCTGCAGGATTGTCTGCACTCTCGCCTTTACAGGTTTCATAGTATATTTTTGTTTTCTTGCTGATGAATATGGCATGTACAACTCCTATTACAGAAACTACTATTTCCTCGGAGTTTTTCTACAAGCCATGTACTTCATGATTTCAGCCGTAATTCAAGCCCTGATGAATTTCATCATCACCGGAAAATACTGGAGTTCTACTAAACGCTGTCCCTTCTGCGGCGAAAGAATCAGGAGAGAAGCTGTACTCTGCCGTTTCTGCGGAAAAGATCTCCCGCAGACTAAGTCAGAATTTCCAGCCCAGTGACAAAGGCAGAGAAAATCCGTTGTATCCGGTAAAGTTGTCAAGATTCAGAAAACCACGGTAGCGCACTGCTGCACCCAGAATCAGTCCGCTGCCTTCAATCGGGCGCCAGTCTGCACCAAGAGCAAGCCCGTAAGCAGGCCCGGCAATACAGATTCCTGCATTGGCCTGAATGCCGACACGGATGCAGCGGTTGCAAGAAAGGGCAAAATCTTTGCTTACACCGACAACACCGCCAACTTCTGCAACCACAAAATCCTGAAGGTTGGCGTTTACACCGGTTGTAAGATTTACTTCTCCAAGATCAAAGGTCCACAGGGTAGACGCACCGATATCCGTAAATCTGACTCCGGAACCCCATCCGAGGCCCACCTGAGGCCCTGCACGGAACACCTGCTCAATTTCAACAGCAAAAGCCCCGCCAATCACAAGCACTGCACACAGAATCAATGCACACAATTTCTTCATTTTTTCCTCCAATTGAATTTCCGGTTGAATTTTTGGTCATCCGCACCGGCAAACCGCTGATGAACAACAGCTGCCGCGGAACTTTACAAAAATTGTAACAAATAATCCGGCCAGAAACGCCACTGGGAAAAAATAATTTCAGGCTGATTATTGCACCGCCATGAATAAAACCGGCAGCTGCCTAACTCACTGAATGTTTCCGCCATATTTCTGGCAGACTTCGGTCAGATCCTGAACCACCTGTTCCATTGGAAGAACATGCTCCTCAAAGTAATTCTCCACAATAAAATCGATTCCTTTGAAATCCCGCAGATAAGAAAAAGCCTTCCTTGTTTTCAGATTCTTGCTTTTTGCAAACTCATCCACACAGGTCTTTGTGAATCTGATTAAAAGAATATCCATGTCATCACTCATTCTCTTCCTCCTATGCAATTTATTCAGAATGTCGGCTGTTTTGGCCCGGTTCTCCAAAGACATTTGCAGTCTCTTCAGCCGCTGGAATCGGATTCCGAAATCTCCCGGGAAAAATCCCCGCAGGAAAAACTGAAATTTCTGCCATCCATGGATTGCCAGTGGCGCTGGGTAAAATTTAGGAGGAAAGATGAAAAACCTTATTAAGTTTGCTGAACCAGCATTTACAGCTGTAAATCTTCTTTGTAATTCAGGCTGAACCTACATGAACAGCTTTATGACTTTGCCCCAGAAAGACTTGTACGGCTGATAGCGCATCGGCATGTCAATCCAGTTTTTCTTTTCAAGGATGCTCTTGAGGTGAGAGAATGTTTCAAAGCCGGTTTTTCCGTGATATGCGCCCATGCCGCTTTCGCCGAAGCCGCCGAAGCCCATGCTGCTGGTTGCAAGATGAACGATCGTATCATTTACACAGCCACCGCCGAAGCGGCAGTTTCGAAGGACTTTTTTTGCTGTTTTTGAAGAATCAGTAAAAATATAAAGTGCCAGAGGAGATTCCATGGAATTGATCTTGGCAATTACGTCATCAAGATTGTCATAAGTCATGATCGGCATCAACGGGCCAAAAATCTCTTCCTGCATCACTGCATCATCAAAAGTAACATCAACCATAACAGTCGGTTCAATCTGCAGAGTTTCAGGCTTTGTATTTCCGCCGAACACAACTTTGTCTTTATTGATAAGCCCCATAACTCTTGCAAAATGCTTTTCATTGATCATTTTGCCAAAATCAGGGTTTTCCAGAGGCTTTTCGCCATATTGCTTTACAATCTGTGCTTTTACGGCTTCAACAAATTTTTCTTTTACGGAAGAGTGAACATAAACATAATCAGGAGCAACACAAGTCTGACCGCAGTTCAGCAGTTTTCCGAACACAAGGCGCTTTGCCGCAAGTTTGATATTCACTTTTTCATCAATGATACAAGGACTTTTTCCGCCCAGTTCAAGAGTTACGGGAGTAAGGTGTTCTGCTGCACGGCGCATTACTTCTTTACCGACAGCTTTACTTCCTGTAAAGAAAATGTAATCAAAGTGTTCATCCAGAAGGTAAGTGTTTTCTGCACGGCCGCCGGAAATTGTCGTTACATATTCAGGCGGAAAACATTCAGCGATGATTCTGCAGATAAGCCCGGTAGAAGCAGGAGAATAAGCACTGGGTTTTACAACAACAGTGTTGCCGGCGGCAATTGCATCCACCATTGCATCAATTGTAAGCAGGAACGGGTAATTCCAGGGACTCATTACAAGAACAACCCCGTAAGGAGAAGGCTGAACACGGCTGGTAGAATGAATGTGAACCAAAGGAGTGCTTACATGACGGACTTTGGAAAACTTCTTTGCATGAGCAATCATATAATCAAGTTCTGAAAGACTTAATCCTGATTCACACATATAGCTTTCAAAAGCACTTTTCCCCAAATCCGCTTTTAAGGCTGCATTGATTTCATCAATATCACGGGTCATTACAGCTTTAAGTTTTTTAAGTGCTGCAATGCGATACTTAGCATCAAGAGTTACGCCGGTATTAAAAAACTCTCTCTGCTTTTTTACGATTGTCTGAATTTCATCTTTAGTCATAAATTACCCATCAACTTATAGTAAAATGCTTCCAATTCTTTTGCATTCCATTCAATTGGAACAGGATACAAAGGATTTGCTTCTTTGTCTGCATGCCTGGCCATTGTCGGAATGTCTTCTGTTCTGATTTCAGCAAAAGTTTTTCCGATACCGAACTTTTCGTTTTTTTCTTCAACTGCTTTTATAAAACGCTCTGCCGCTTCTTCTGCAGGTGTTGAGTCCTCTGCAATGCCTGCTGCAACTGCCAGGTCACGAAGTTTTCTGTTGATTCTGCTTCCGTAAGCACGGAGCATCATGGGAAGAATTATGGCATTTGCCAGTCCGTGCGGAACATTGTATTCGCCGCCAAGAGAATGAGCAATTGCATGAACATAACCTACATAAGAAACAGTAAAGGCACAGCCGGCATAGAACGAAGCTTCCAGCATGTTTTTGCGGGCAGTTTCGTCATTTCCTTCAAATACTGCCGTTTCAAGATTTTCGAAAATCAGTTTTACGGCATCAAGAGCATATTTGCGTGTTTTCTTTGTTGTTGAATTACCGATATAAGCTTCTACGGCATGAGTCAAAGCATCCATACCGGTTGTTGAAGTAATTTTCTGCGGCAGACCCAAAGTTACCTTCGGTTCCATGATTGCATAGCGCGGAATAAGCGGAAAACTGTTGATTGCATATTTTTCTTTTGTAGAAGCATCACGGATAACCGAAGCAAGTGTTGTTTCACTTCCGGTTCCTGCAGTTGTAGGAACAGCAATAAGAGGCGGAAGTTTTTTCCAAACTTTAAGAATCCCTTTTACCTGATTCAATGTTCTTTTTGGATAAACAGCCCTTATTCCCAGAGCCTTTGCACAGTCCATTGAAGAACCGCCGCCAAAACCCACAATTCCGTTACAGCTGTTGGCCTTATACATGACAAGAGCTTCTTCAACATTTTCTACCGTAGGATTTGCTACAGTTTTATCGTAAATACAATAATTCACCTTATGAGAAGACAGAACATCTTCCAGCCCTTTAAGCAAACCTAATTTTGAAATGGCCGGATCCGTAACAATAATCAGATTCGTAACCTTTTCTTTGTTGAGAACTCCAATTATTCCTTCAAAACCATCAATCATTTTCGGCTGACGGTAAGGCAGCAAAGGAATGGCGATTTTGAAACAAGTCTGAAAAATCCTGCAATAGCATTTTTTGATTATATTATGACATTCAGACTATTTTTGTCAACATGTTGTTTCAACAGTTTATGAAGCCGTAGTCATACCGAACAGGAATCTTGCAAACGGAGAATTCAGGCTAATAATATTTTTTTGTCAGGCGCTCTTCATATTCTGATTTTTCGCGGGGTATATCAAAATAGAACCCCTGTATTTTGCGGCAATTTGCTTTTTCAAGAAACTCAACCTGCTCTGCATTTTCAACGCCTTCTGCAATAATTTCCATTCCCATGAACTGAGCAAGTTCAATTGTATGCGTCAAAAGGGCACGACCCATTTCATTCTCAATATCAATGAGTGATTTATCGATTTTAAGAACATCAAAATGAATCTGATGAATCAGATTGAGTGATGAACTTCCTGTTCCAAAATCATCAATGGAAACGCGGATTCCTTCAGACTGCAGTTTTTCAACAAAGGCTTTCAACACGTCTGTTGAATATTCATCAATTGTTTCCGTAATTTCTATTTCAATCAATTTTTTGGGAATTCCATTTTTTTCGATTACCGAAAGGATTTCTTCAACAACCTTTTCATTGCCCAAATGACGTCTCGAAAAATTCACACTGACCGGCAGCGGATCAAGGCCGTTATTGAGCCACTGCTCCAAATCGGAACATACCTGATTCAGAACCCAAAAATCAACCTGACAAATTTTTTCGTTGCTTTCAAGAATCGGGATAAATTTGTCCGGAGACACCAGCTGACCGCCATGGTTCCATCTTACCAGAGCTTCTGCACCACAAAGCCGTTTTTCGCTTGTTTCCACTTTCGGCTGATAGAAAACTGCAAATTCATTTTTTTCGACTGCATGAGAAAGGGCTTCTTCAAGCAACCGCTTTTCATCAATCTGGGCTTTGAGGTCTTTGTCATAAATGACGAAAGGCTTTTTGTAAACATTCTTTGCATAGTACAAAGCCTCGGCGGAAGGTGAAATATACAAACCGGGATTCACTTTTTTTGAAACAAATTCGTAAATACCGCAAACTGCAGACAAATGCAGAATGACCTGCTGATTGTTTGCATCTTTAATTTTTACCGGAACATTGGAAAGAACTTTCAAGAATTCCTCCGTACGTTCACGATGAATCAGTGCAACAAAAAAGTCACCGCCAAGCCGCCCCAGAACTTCGTCTTTCTGGATTTTACCTGCCAAGTACTTTGCATATTTTACTATGATTTCATCCCCAAGATTTTTTCCGTACAAAGAATTCAGGCGGCCCATTCTGACAATATCAATATAATAAGCGTTGTATTTCGAAATATCTTTTGTACTGACAATCTGATTGACTGCATCCATATAGCCATAAGTATTCGGAAGCTCTGTCTGAACATCAAAGTGGGCAGATTTTATCAGCATGTCGTTCTGATCGACAACGCTCAGAAGGAACATGTTCAGACAGCCGAGCAAAGCCGCAAGATCAATAAGAGAAGTTCCAGAAAAAATCATCTGAAGAATTCCGGCGATAACCAGAAATCCGATTGAGATGACCATGGACATAATCTTTCTTTGACGAAGAAGTTTTCTGTATTTAAGGATAAAGAAAAGCTGGATTCCCATGATCAGGAATGGACCGATCATCGAGACAAAGAACAAGGATCCGCGGTGATAAACATTATCCGCATCGAATGAATAGTAGATTCCTGTGAACTGAGAAACTATTACAAGAGAAATTGCAACAGAAGGCAGAATAAAACCTGCAAGAAGTTCCTTGGGCAGTTTTGAGAAACGGCCCGTTTCCATAAATGAATATGTAACGAACAGATTGAAGAAAAACAGCTGAATATCTATGAGGCAGAATACCAGAAAGTTTGAAAGAACCATCACCCAGCGCGGCCACAAAGCAGGCGCCAGATCACAAAAATAAGCAACTGCATCCGAAATCAGAAAGAACACACAGCAAAGCTGCGTCAGATAAAGTCCTTTCTTGCAACCCCGGGATTCAAACTTCAAATTCAGGGTAGACAGAAAAACAAAAAACCCGTAGACACTGGACACCAGCAGAATGTATGGCTGGATTTCATGATAGGATAAAAGCATGCTTCAAGAATTATACAATACATTTTGAAAATTTGACAATTTTTGACGGGGGTTTCGGGAGGGAATGCAACTCGCAAGACTGAAGCATTCCGCCTTGCGAGTGTTTCTGCATGTCATTTTTTTTTTAATTGTGATACCTGGAATTCAGACTATTTGCCGCTGCTTTTGATTTTGCTTTTGACAACGATGGTCTGGCTGTCTTTGTCACGCAGAATATACTGCACATCAAGTTCATCAGCACTGATATTTACTTTTTCTGCGGCTTCTGCTTTTACCAGTTCTGTAATTTCTTGATCACTTGCTTTAAGCAGAGCCTTCATTGATGTTTCGTTTCCAAGAGTCAAAGGCTTTTTTTCACATGAAACAAAAATCATTGAAACAGCAAAAAGAAGCCCGCAGATTTTAATAGTGTTTTTCATTTTCATTCTCCTCTAGTTTTGAACATATTATTCAGTTCGTCCATAGAAGCAAAAAATTTGTATTTAAACCCGCCTTCAAAAAATGAAAGTTCCACAGCTGCTTCTTTGCTGCCAAAAACAACAACATTGTCTTTTTTGTTTTCGATTTTAAAAAGGAGATCATCCATTTCTATATCTTTTTCAAAAAGCGTAATGTCTTGCCATGATTTCAAAGATGCGCTCTCATCATAAACAGTGTCTTCCAGCATTGAGAAATAGTTGGTTACAATCTTTTCACCGCCTTCTCCCTCAGTTACTACAGACAAAACTTCGTCACAACTTGTAAACATAAATACAAGCAGACATAACAGCAAAAGAATTCCTAACTTCTTTTTCATCCTATACTCCAGAATTTTTCAGTTGCTGACCCGTCAAAGATCACCAGTTATTATAGTGCAATCAGAACAAGAAAACATTCTGAATCCACTGGAAATTTACTTTTTTTCTTTCAGCTGTATGAAATTGTACCGGATGTAAAACCTGGTTTTACTTCAAAAAAGTGATTTCCAATTTGCAATGATGAACTGCAATGTGCCGGATTTTGATGTTTGCGGGATATGAGCTGATTCGAGCCGCCGGGCTCAAGGTTCAAAATTCAATAAAATGCATTTAAAAAAACAAAATCCAGCTTTCACTGGATTTTTATTGGGCCATCAAAGATTTGAACTTTGGACCAAGGGATTATGAGTCCCCTGCTCTAACCGCTGAGCTAATGGCCCAAAATATACAAAGCGTATATTGTTAAAAAAATAACATTATAGGGGGTTTTGGTCAATGGGAGGGGGAACAGAGGATGAATCAACCTCCGGCTATCTTAAAGCCTTGACTACGTCGTTTTAAGAGTTTGTTTTAATCCTTGAAGCAACTCATCACTCTTCTTAAACGACTCGCTCAACAAATCCAGCAATTCCGCAGTAGTATGAGTAACTTCTTCTTCCTTCAAAAACGGATTCTTAATATCAAGATTAAAACCATTACCTTTTAAAGTATCAATTCCAACTTTCCAAGCTTGTTCATTTTCAGCACGGTTATTCCACCAGGCCTTCAAAGAATCAAATTCACTTTTCTGAATAGGCTTAGTTTTGGAATAAGATTTCTGACCTTCAGGCAATTTATGTTCCCAGTACCAGATTTCCTTAGTTGGCTCGCCCTTAGTAAAGAACAGCAGATTAGTAGCAACAGAAGCATAAGGCTGGAAAACCGAATTAGGCAGACGGACAATAGTGTGAACATTGCACTGTTCCAGAAATTCCTG